>JALEGB010000039.1 GCA_022760355.1 Neomegalonema sp. | reverse complement strand
TGTTGATGTTTCACGGAACCATCAACAAGCTCTAAGTCTCTGTTTGGTCGCGATTTGCGAGCCGTTAGATGGGTCCATCTAACTTCAAATCGCTCTAAGCGGCTGCGCGATACAGCCGGTTATAGAACAAGCCGCTTTTCGCCAGCGATCGCTGCGCTTTGGCGCCGGCGAGAACGCCAAGGTCAACCAAGGGTTCGATGACGACGACCAGCATATAAGCGCCGCCGAAGGCCATGATATTCTGGACATTTTCAGCGCCAAAGCCCTGGCCATAGAACGCCCAGAACGCAACCCAAGCGACAACGCCGCCCTGATAGGCCGCCGACAGCGCCAACGCTTGGCCATAGCTCAGATCAACATACGCCGTTCCCGGCGCAATGATGCGCTTCGCCAACATGCTTACCGCCCAGAGTGGAACCAGCAGCGTGGTGACATTCACGAAATACATCGGCAGGTCTGTCGGCGCGAAGAACAGCCCCTGGATCAGCAGACCGCCCGCCAAACCGATCGCGGCCGGACCTGCGCCCAAAATCAAATACAGCGTGGAGCCCAGGATGAAGTGCACCTCGCTTACGCCGACCGGATAGTGCGGCAGCACTTCAAAGAACGCGAAGACCAACGCGATTGCGGCCATGCTGCGTAGAACGAGCGCCGCGACTCCCTCTTGCTTGATCGTGTCGAAGGCAAGCTTGCCGGTAACCGCAAATGCGCCCGCGGCGGTCGCGTAGCTCAGCGCCATCTTGGCGCCGTCGACGACGCCAGGTTCAATATGCATCTCAATTCTCCTGCCGCACCCGCCGTGCGACGCAAATGGTTATGGGCCAATGGCCCGGAATGGCGGCAGGTCTCCTGGCTCGCGCGTCGTCGCTTCGCCCGCCTTCCCAGCCGACCGTTCGGTCCGCCAGTGGCGATCGGGGCGTCGCTCAACGCTCACAGTTGCGGGGGCAGCCATGGATTTGGTCCCTGATGGGTACGCCGCACCATGTTCCCTTTTCACCGCCCTAGACTTGGTCCGGGGCGAAACCACCAATGCCGACCGTGCGGCGAGGCGCAGCGTAAATCAATAGTTAAGAGGTCGCGCCGCCTCTACCGCGCCCAGCGCTCGGCGGCCTGATCGTCACTTTCCCGCGCATCCACCCAGCGCCCGTCGCCGGCGGCGTTCAGCTCTCGCTTCCAGAACGGCGCTTTGGTCTTGAGATAATCCATGATGAACTCAGCGGCCTCGAAAGCGGCGGCGCGATGGGCGCTGGCCACGGCGACGAAAACGATGCGATCGCCGGGCGCCAGCGGCCCGTAGCGATGAATAATCGTCGAAGCGATCACAGGCCACCGAGCTGCGGCCTCCGCTTCAATTTTTTCCAGCTGCTTTTCGGTCATGCCCGGATAATGCTCGAGCTCCATCACCGCCACGGGCGCGCCCTCAGCGGTCGGATCTCCGCGCACCAACCCCGTGAAGGACGTCACCGCGCCAATATCGGTTCGTCCCGCCGACAGCGCCGCGAGCTCCGCGCCGGGATCGAAGTCAGCCGCCTGAACACGCACCGCCATCGGCTCAGCCGCCCGTGACTGGCGGAAAGAAGGCGACTTCGGACGCGCCGGTGATCGGGGAGTCCAAGTCGGCCTGCTCCTGATCAATTGCGACGCGCAACGCGGCGAGATCCGCAAAAGCCGCCTGATAACGCGGCTCCTGGCTCATCAGCCAATCGGTTAAATCCGCAGCGGTTTTGACATAGTCCGGCGGCGACACGGTTTCATGCGCCACGCCAATCCGCTCCCGCAGCCAGGCGAAATATAGAACTCTCAACGCTACCTCCGCGCCCGCATTTCGCGCCATGCCGCGCGGGCGTATTCCGTTCCTGTCCAGATGGTCAGAGCCGTCGCTCCCCATAGAAGCGCGAGCGCAGCCGACGTCAAACTCTCAGATCCCCCCTGGCGCAGCGCCTGGTCGAGAAATAACGCCCCGAGCGCGATGGATTGGAGAACCGTTTTGAGCTTTGCGAGCTTGGATACAGCCAGCCCGGCGCCGCCGCCCAGATGCTCGCGCAGCCCGGAAACAATCAGCTCGCGCAGCAGGATCAGCGTCACCGGCGCGAAGGCCCGCGGATCGAGGGCGCCCGGATGATCCTTTTGCCACAGCGCGGCCCATAAGATCAGCGCCACAAGCACCGCCGCTTTGTCCGCGATGGGATCCAGCATTCGGCCAAATTCGCTCTGTAGCGAAAAGCGACGCGCGAGCCAGCCGTCGAGAAAGTCCGTGATCATCGCGAGAGAGAACAGCGCGAATGTGATCCAATCCGCGCTCGGCCTGGGCGCCAGCCAATAGACGGCGGGCAACAGCAGCGCGATCGCAAGACGCAGCAGCGACAATGCGTTGGGCAGTAAACCGAGCGTCGTCATCCGCGGCGCGCCTCGCTGATTATCGCGCGCCAGCCGTCACAGCACCTCATCCGTCGCCCTCGCCGTGGAAAAAGTCATAGATTTTCTTCGCCAGGTTTTTGCTGACGCCCTCAACCGCCTCCAGGTCGGCCAAGCCGGCGCGAGCAACCGCCTTGGCGGAGCCAAAATGCGCTAGCAGCGCACGTTTGCGCGCCGCGCCCACGCCAGGCGCCTCGTCCAGCGACGTCGCCGTCGCCGCCTTGGCGCGCTTTTGCCGGTGGGCGCCAATGGCGAAACGATGCGCTTCATCGCGAAGCCGCTGCAGGAAATAGAGCGTCGGATCCCGGAATGGCAGCGCGAAGGGCTGGCGACCAGGCATATGAAAAACCTCGCGCCCCGCATCACGCTCCTCGCCCTTGGCGACCGACGCGATCGTCACCCCCTCGAGCGCCGCTTTGCCGCCCATCTCCTCAAAAGTCTCCAGCGCCGCCGACAGCTGACCGGCGCCGCCATCAATCAGAATAAGATCTGGATGGGTCGGCGTCTCATCCGCGTCCGCGTCCGCCTCCTCTTGCGCCATCAAACGCTTAAAGCGACGGGTCAGCACCTCGCGCATCATGCCGAAATCATCTCCAGGCGTTAGATCCGCGCTTTTGATGTTAAATTTTCGGTACTGGCTTTTGTCAAAACCAGTCGGGCCGGCGACGATCATCGCGCCGACGGCGTGCGCGCCCTGAATGTGGCTGTTGTCATAAACTTCGATGCGCCGCGGCGCGCGTTCAAGGCCAAACGCCGCCGCGACCCCCGCCAGCAGCCGGCCTTGGGCGACATTTTCGGATGTGCGGCGCGCCAGCGCTTCCTTCGCGTTGCGGCGCGCATGCTCCACCAGGTTTTTCTTCTCCCCGCGCTGGGGGACCAGCAACTCCACCTTACGCCCGGCAATCTCCGTCAGCGCGTCGGCGATCATGTCCGCATCTGGCGGCGCCGCCGAAAGCAGGATCATCTGTGGCGGCGTTTTCTCCGCGTAAAACTGGCCGAGGAATGCGCCCAGTATCTCCTCATCTTCGCAATCCCGCATTGCCCGCGGAAAGTAAGCGCGATTGCCCCAGTTCTGACCGGCGCGGAAGAAGAACACCTCGATACAACATTGCCCGCCCTCGCTATGCAACGCGACGACATCCGCATCCGTGACGCTCTGCGGGTTTACATCCTGCTTCGCCTGCACCTGCGTCAGCGCCCGGATCCGATCCCGCAACGCCGCGGCCCGCTCGAACGCCAGCTCCGCGGAGGCTTTGCGCATTTCCTCCGCCAGCTCCGACTGAACTTTGCTGGTTTTTCCCTCCAGAAACGCGACCGCATTCGCCACCAGCTCGCCATAGCCCGCCTCATCAATGAGCCCCACGCACGGGCCGGCGCAGCGCTTGATCTGATATTGCAGACATGGGCGCGTTCGATTGGCGAAATAGCTGTCGGAGCAATTCCGGAGCAGAAACGCCTTTTGCAGCTGGTTCAGCGTTCGATTGACCGCGCCAGCCGATGCGAACGGGCCGAAATAGCGGTCGCCTTTTGTTTTCGCCCCACGATGCTTGGCAATTTGTGGGAATTGGCCTGACTTTACGACGATGTTCGGAAAACTCTTGTCATCCCGCAGAATCACATTGAAGCGCGGCTTCAGCTGCTTGATCAGATTCGCCTCAAGCAGCAGCGCCTCCGTCTCCGTTGCAGTCGTGACGAAGACCATCGACGCTGTGGAGAGGATCATTTTCAGGATGCGGTTCGTATGTCCGGTTGGCTTGGCGTAGGCGTTCACCCGTTTCCGCAGCGAGCGCGCTTTGCCGACATACAGCACCTCCCCCTCGGCGCTGAGCATCCGATATACGCCAGGCTTATCCGGCAGCGTCGCCACCGCGCGCTGAATGACCCCGAAGCCCGTTTCGGCTTCGGCCTGACCTGTTTCTGACGCGTAGACGGCGCCCTCTTCTTCAAGGGCGGCGATCGGCGCATCCGGATCGGAATTGTTATGCGTCGCCATCACGCTTGCATAGCGGGTCCCTGCCGGCGACGCCATCGCCTGCACGCAACTGTCAAAACGCCTTGACCCTGCGGGCGCGGCGCACGAGGTCTTGGGCGACGCCGGTTGAGCGGCGCGCAACTGGGGGCAGATATGAAAGTGATCGCATCCATCCGGCTCGCTGCGCTTCTCGGCGCAGCAACCCTCGCGCTCAGCTCAGCGGCGCAGGCGGGCGATGTCCGTATTCTCGACGAAAAAGCCTCCAACACCCGCACAGATGGGCGTTGCAACGTCAAAATTACCGGAAAGATTGATGGCCCCACCATCCGTTATTTCCGTAATCAAGTTGACGTATTTGCGGAGGAAAAAGGCGCAAAAATTCTGAATTCAGGCGAGTGGGGCTGGAATGTCTGCCTCGCCTCCACGGAAGGCGACTTCGCCGCAGGCGTCGAACTGGGCACAGTCCTCAAAGATTACTATATGGGCGCCGTCATCATGCCAGGCGAGAAATGCCTCGGCGCCTGCGCGATCGCGTTTCTGGGCGGCGCGATCAAAGTTGAGGGCCGCGTCGCGCCGTTGCGGATGATGCATCGGACATCCATTCTCGGGTTTAACGCCCCGAGCATTGATAAAGAGACGGCGGCGAAAGACCCGGTCGCGGCGCATCGCACAGCCATCTCGGTGCTGCTCGACATGATGACATTTATGTCCGAGCACCGGATTGACAAAACGCATCTGCACAGCATCCGTCCGATCGCTTCGACGGAGCTGATCCGGCAAATGCTCAGCTATCACGGCGCTGAATATTACATGATCGCCCGTCTCGAAGATCTGTTGGTGCTGCCCGTTCGTGTGCTGGATGGGCCGAAGCTGACGCTAGATGAAACGAAAAAGATCGAATTCTGCGCGCGTTATTTTGTGATGCGAACTCCAGCCTTCTTGACCAGCAAAGCGGTGGCGGAGCGGCGTTTCAAATTCGGGCCAGTGACGCTGAGGCGCAAGCTGACCGATGCGGGCGCACCCTATGACGTGTTCGTAGCGGGCGGGCCGACCAGCCAAACCTGCCAGATCTCCTCCCGCCCCGACGCGGATGGGTATTATGACATTGGCCTTGCTGACGGCGTTCACACGAAGACGAAAATACTGACGGAGCGGATACCCAGCTACTTCGCATTGCCATTGCGGACGAAACTGACCGAACTTGCCGGCGAATAAGCGCGGTTCAGGCGCGCCAATTCAGATGCTGACCGCCGTCGAGCGTAATAATCTGTCCAGTGACGCTGGGCGCGGCGATCAGATAGCGCAAGGCGGCGGCGACGTCTTCTGGATCGCCGCCGCGTTGAAGCGGGGTCCCGCGTCGCTGAGCCTGGAAATGTTCAATCGACTGGCCGGTGGCGGGCAAAGCCGGACCCGGTCCAATTGCATTGACGCGAATATGCGGGCCGAGCGCCATGGCGAGGGTTTGAGTCAAAGTCCAGAGCGCTGATTTAGACAGCGTATAGCTGGTGAAATGCGGCGTCAGATTCAGAACACGCTGATCCAGCATGTTCACGATCAGCCCCGACGACACCGGCTCATCGCTTAGCCGCGCATCGGGAAGCTCCTGCGCCGCGAAGGACTGGGACAGGAGGAACGGCGCGCGGAGATTGGTCTCCATATGCCGATCCCAACTCGCGCGGGACACGCTGTCGACTTCATCCCGTTCAAAGCAGGACGCGTTGTTGATCAGCAGCGAAATCGGACCGCCCAGCATTTCCGCGGCGCGGGGCAGCAGCGAGGCGGCCTCCTGCTCAACAGCCAGGTTGGCGGATATCGCCTCAACATGCGCGCAATACGCCCGAGCGTCGTCCGCAGTCCGACCGGCGGCTTCCGCCGAACGGTGATAATGAATCGCAACCGACCAGCCGAGCTCAGCCAACGCCAACGTCATCGCGCGCCCTAGGCGCTTCGCTCCGCCAGTGACCAGCGCCCTTCCCGGCGCCAGGCCGCGGTTTGACGCGAGGGCGGCCTCGGTGGTCACCGGGCTGAAGCCGCCGCGACCGGCCGTTTGATCGAGGTTTCGGGAGCGGCGCTGGCGGACGGGGAGGGCTTTTCAATCCGCTGCGTTGCGAACGCCGCGGCGATATAGGCGACATAAGACGCCAGGAACACGGCGCCCACCGTCTTGCTCATGCGGCGGTCCGACAGAACAAAAGGCGCCAACGCAGCCGCCGAGGCGACCATAACCCAGATGTTCAGCGTGTAGAAATCGGCCGGCACAGGGATGCTGTCCAAAGTCGCCGCCACGCCCAAAATGCAAAGCAGATTGAACACGTTCGAGCCGATGACATTGCCGATGGCGATGTCCCCGCGCTTGCGAATCGCCGCCATTACTGTCGTCGCCAGCTCCGGCAGAGAGGTGCCCAACGCGATCACCGTCAAACCGATCGCCTCATCAGAAACGCCCGCGCTGGCGGCGAGCGACCGAGCGCTCTCGACCGCGAGATGGGCGCCCAGCGGCAAACCTATGACGCCGACAGCGACCAGGGCGGCAACTTTCCACCCCGGCATTGAGGTGTCCGCCTCATCAATCTCATCGAAATGCGGCTCGCCGCCGGTCGCCCGCGCGGCCATCGCGTGCCGATACACATCATAAAGAAACAGCCCCAACCCGCCGAGCAGCAATAGCCCCTGCCACCAGCTCAAGGGCGAAATCGCCAGCAGTACGACGCTCAACAGCGTCGCCGCGCACATGATCTTGTAATTGCGCTGTGTTTCCGCGGAATGATCGCCCATCGGCGCCAGCAGCGCCGGCAATCCAAGAACGAGCAACACGTTGGCGATGTTGCTGCCGACGACATTCCCCACGGCCAAGCCGGGCGCGTTTTCGATTGACGCCTGAATTGTCACGAATAGTTCGGGCGCTGAGGTGCCAAATGCGACGATTGTAAGGCCAATCAAAATTGGCGGCACATTAAAACGCAACCCCGCTGCAACCGCACCCTTTACGAGCAAGTCGCCTGCAAATAATAATATTGTCAGGCCGATAGCGAGTTCAATTGCGTCCAGCACGAGCCGACTCCGTTTGATTGGTTGGCTTGGCAGATAATGCGGCGTCAGATGGACGCAAGCGTTGCGTGATCAAACTTCAATATCGGTTAATCACTCATTGATGCGCTGAGGCCAAACGGCAGCATGGTCAAATTTTTAAGAAGTAGAAGATTTTTGCGCATCAACTACTGGCCGTGCGCGCCGGTTCACGGAACAGGCGCGCGCTGACATTCGCAGATCTGGCTTTTCGCCCGATAGCCGCCGCAATGCGGGCATGGGACAAGATCCTCGGCCGATCCGCGCCCGCTCGCCGAAGCGGCCGGTTGCGCGGAGGCCTGGGCTGCGGAAGCGCCAGACCTGCGTAGGAAAAAAAGACCCGCTGAGACAATCGCGATCAGGGTCAAAATTTTCAACGCAGTCATCGCACACTCCTCGCTAAAGCCCGTACCGCGCCATCATGGCCCGATGGTCGGCTTCATCCAAGAGCCCGCGCGCCAGTCCAGCGGCGACGGCTTCGGCGTCAAGCGCTGGATCAACACCGCGATGCTGCGCGCTGCCGAGCAAACGGCTGATCAGGGAGCGTTTCTGCGCAGTCGGCGCGATCTTCACCTCATCGCCAAACCGCTGCTCAAGCACCGGGCGCATCCTGCCCAGCCCGTCCACCAGCCCAAGCTCAACCGCATCCACGCCCAGGAAGGCTTCGCCGGAGAAAACCTCCGCCGGCGCTGAGGCGAGCTTCGCCCCCCGCCGCTCTCGAACGTACGCGATGAATGATCGATGCATTTTTTGCTGCAACTCGGCGAGCCAAGCTTCGTCTTCGGTCTTACGCGGCAGAAACGGATCGAGCCGCCACTTGTTCTCACCGGCGGTCGCGACATGACGCTCAATGCCCAGCTTGTCGATCGCCTTGTCGAACCCAAAACTGGCCGAGACCACCCCGATCGAACCGACGATGCTGTTTGGATCGACAAAGATCTCGTCCGCTGCGCAAGCGAGCCAGTAACCGCCTGAAGCGGCGACATCCTCGCAAAAGGCGAGGACCGGCACATTTTCTTTGTCCGCCATCTCGCGAATGCGGCCGGCAATAAGCGCAGACTGCACCGGCGAGCCTCCTGGCGAATTTACCGACAGCGCGACGGCGGCCAGCCGCGGCGCTTTGAAGGCGCGTTCAATCAGCGGCTCAACGCTCGCAGCATCCAGCCGGCGGTTCAGCATACCCGATGCGGCGATCGGGCCATGCAGATTGATCAGGCTTACCGTCGGCGCGCGGCCGAAGAGCCGTGAAAAGAATGATGTTTCACACATGTGGCGTTATCTATGCTTGTCTCGGAGGATTGCTATGGCTGGCGGACGAAGTCGCGCCGTCCCTTCGAACAAACGCGTCAGCGGCGGCGACGAGAGCGTCCAGAACGGCGCTTTGCTCAGCATGCTCAGAAATTCGTTGCAACTGCGCAAACTGCGCCATCGCTTCGCGCGCATGCGCCGCAAAGGGCGCCTCCCGGCCACATGGGGGTGGGGCGAATGGGGGCGGGGCGAATTGCGCCAGTCGCTGCTGCTGCATCCGCTCCGCTTCCAGCTCCAGCGTCTTAATCCGCTCACGAAAGCTGTTAATTTCAGGATCTCCGTCCGCCTCCGCCTTCAATGCGCGCCGCAGGCGCCGCAGCGGCTCGACCTTCTCTGAACGCCACGCCGCTGCAAAGGCTGCCGCCTGCGCAAGCGCCGGATGGGCGATGGGGCGATGCTCAGCGGCGAGCCATAACGCGAAGAGGGCGAGGTTCACGTCCCATCCGAACCGGTCCTGCAACTCAAGACAATGCGCGGCAACGCCGTCCGTGGCGTAAAAACGACATGAAAATTGCCAAAAGCTTGACGCCGCCGCCGCCCCAGCAGGGCTTTCGTAAGCCTTCTGCGGTAAAACTTTATCGATTGTTTGGTTGACTGGCATCGAAAGGCACTCCCGTTTCGCCGCAATTTTGTGTACACAACGCACCCGGCCCAGCAATCGCTGTGGCGCAGCAGCCAGGGCAATTCGTTCGCGGCGATCAGCGCGGAGCAATCGACAGAGGTCTTCTATGACGGAAATGAGCCGTGATGAAGTCGTTCGCGTCAAGCTAACCGCTCTTTTGGCGGAGCATCGGCGTCTGAATGAAAAAGTTGATCTAATGGCCGCGGAAGTCATGACCGCTGATCTTGAGCTGCAACGACTGAAGAAGCGCCGCCTGGCGCTGAAGGACGAAATCGCGGCGCTGCAGGATCGGTTGACCCCCGATATTATCGCCTAACCATTCCCTAATTGCTCAGCGCAGCCTAAGATCGGGCCACGGCGCCAAATAGCGGACGGGCCGCGCGCGCCGAGAAGGAGATACCTATGCCGGAAGAGCGCGCGACCGCGCCGCAACTTGAGGCGGCGCGACCGCTCGTCGGCGTCGTGATGGGCAGCCAGAGTGACTGGCCGACAATGAAGGCGGCCGCGGACATTCTCGTTGAGCTGGAAATCCCGCACGAGCGCCGCATCGTCTCGGCGCACCGCACGCCAGATCGCCTTTGGAGCTATGCGGCTGAGGCCGAAGGCCGCGGCGTCAAGGCGATAATCGCCGGCGCTGGCGGCGCTGCGCACTTGCCAGGCATGCTTGCTTCGAAAACGATTGTGCCCGTTCTCGGCGTTCCGGTGCGCTCCTCCGCACTCAGCGGGCTCGATAGTCTGCTTTCCATCGTTCAAATGCCGCGCGGCTTTCCTGTTTCCACATTCTCGATTGGCCCCGCTGGCGCGGCAAATGCGGCCCTGGCCGCTGCGGCGATCCTCGGGCTGTCGGATCCGGCGATCGCTCAAAGGCTGGCGGCTTGGCGCGCGGCGCTCAGCGCTTCGGTCGCGGATGAGCCGGTTGACGAGGTCTCGGATACGGCAGGGCGGCCCGTATGACGCAATTCGACGCAAGCGAAGGCGGCCAGCCGGTCCGGCCGGGCGGCGTTGTGGGGATTCTAGGCGGCGGTCAGCTCGGCCGCATGCTTGCCGTGGCGGCGGCCAAACTTGGCTTGAAGACACACATCTACGCGCCCGACGCGGATTGCCCCGCCTCGGAAGTGGCGACGAAGTTTACCCGCGGCTCTGATGACTATCACCGCGGGCTCAGCGCGTTCGCCGAAGAATGCGACGTCGTCACGCTCGAGTTCGAAAATGTTCCCGTCGCCTCCGCAGATCTCGTCAGCCGCTCGACGCCGATGCGGCCAAGCCGGCTTGCGTTGGAAACCGCTCAGGATCGCGTGGTCGAAAAAGACTTTTTATGCGGGATTGGCGTCCAAACCGCGGCGTATGCGGCGGTTGACGGCATTTCCGACATCGCTAAGGCCCTCCAAGAGCTGGGCGGCGGCGCCATCCTGAAAACTCGGCGGATGGGCTATGACGGCCGCGGCCAAGCGCGCCTGTCCGCGTCATCGGCCCAGGAGGCTGAGGAAAAAGCGCGCGCCGCCTATGCGCAGATCGGCCGCGCTCCAGCAATATTGGAGGCGCTCGTCCCCTTCCGGCGCGAGATTTCGGTGATCGTCGCACGTGGCGTCGGCGGCGAAATAGTCTGCTATGATCCGTCCGAAAACCTGCATGAAGCCGGCATTTTGCGCCGAAGCATGGTCGTCTCCGGCGCTATTGACGCGACGGTCGCCGCGAAGGCGCATGAGATCGCGCGATCCATCGTGAGCGCGTTGGCGTATGTCGGGGTGATGGGCGTTGAGCTGTTCGAGCTGGAGAATGGCGAGCTGCTGGTCAATGAGGTCGCGCCGCGGGTGCATAATACCGGCCATTGGACCATCGAAGCCTGCCCGGTCAGCCAGTTCGAACAGCATATCCGCGCTGTCTGCGGCTGGCCCCTTGGCGGCGCGCAGCGTCATTCGGATGTTGCGATGACCAATCTGATCGGCCAGGAGGCGGCCGAATGGGCGTCGATCGCCGCCGATCCGGAATTGTCGCTGCACCTCTATGGCAAGGCGGAGATCCGGGATGGGCGGAAGATGGGGCATGTCACCCGGCTGCTGCTGCCGGTCGCGACTTAACGACAGGCGGCGCAACAGCCGGATTCATGAGTTGGCGGCCGAGCCGGAGACCGTAGCGCGCTCCGCCTGGCGTAAAACGCGCGGGAAATAGATCATCAGCGTGGCCGCGCGCAACAGCAACCATATCCACACCGCCGCCCAAACGCCGTGATTGCCGTAGGCGAGCATCAGCCCATAGCTGAGCGGCAGGTACAGGCCGGTGGAGATAATCATGCCGTTGCGCATCTCGCTGGCGCGGGTTGCGCCAACGAAAATGCCGTCCAGTTGGAAGGACGCGAACCCGATCAGCGGGATCAGCGCCGCCCACACCGCAAATTCGCGGGCGCGCGCCTGCACTTCGGCGGAGGTCGTGAACAGGTCAATGATCGTTCCGGACAGCGCCCAGAACGCCAGCGAGACCCCCAGCGCCATTAGACCTGAGCAGACCGTCGTGATGCGGACGGCGCGAAGCAGCTGCGTGCGGTTCCGCGCGCCAACGGTCTGTCCAACCAGCGTTTCAGAGGCGATGGCGAATCCGTCCAGCCCATAGGCCGACACCAGAAAGAAATTGAACAGCACCACATTTGCGGCCAGCGTCGCGCCGCCGATCAGAGAGTCCAGCTGCATCCATGTCAGCACGCCAACCGGCCCGACCGGTGTGAGCGCTCGCCCCGCAGCAGCCATCTCCGCCTGATCAACCAACGTGCCCAGACGCGCCATCCAAGCGAACGCGCCGACGAGCAAAAAGGTTCGGATGAAGATGTTCCGGCTGAGCGTGAACAAACGCGCCATCGCGGCGCGCTTCAGGATGCGATCCGTGCTGGGCAGCGCGCCGCTGGGCGAAAGCTCCCGGATCCTGCCACGGACAAGCCAAAGGCCGTAGGCGAGCCCGAGATAAGAAGCGATCACCGTCCCCGCCGCAACGCCGGTAACGCCCCATCCTAATCCCGCCGCGAGCACAATATTCAGCGCAATGTTCAAACCGGCGAGCAGCATCTGATGCTGAAACAGCCGTCGCGTCATTTCCTGCCCGGCGAACCAGCCGACCAACGCCATATTCGCCAGCTCCGCCGGCGCCCCCCATATTCGGATATCCACGTAGAGGCCGGCCAACGCCTCGGTTTCAACACCTCCCTCAAACAGGGCGAGCCCGAGGTTCCGCAGCGGGACCTTTATGAGGATCAGCGCAAGCGCGAGGCCGATCGCGATAATCAGTCCGCGCGCGAGCACCGCGAGAACGCCCTGCGGGTCCCTCCGGCCCAACGCCTGCGCGCCCAAGCCGGATGTGCCGATCTGCAGAAAGTTGAAGCCGGCGAAAGCGAGCGAGATAATCTCCGCGCCCAACCCGACCGCGGCGAGTGGAGCAACCTCGCCCAGATTGCCGATAACCGCCGTATCAACTGCGCCTTGCAGCGGCGTGGTCGCGTTTGACAGCGCAATCGGGCCAGCGATGGCGAGGACACGCGCTGCGGTGATTGGCGTCGCGCCGTAATCTGACTGAATGCCCACAATCCGCCCCAAGCTTCGCAACGGCGCACGGCTCAGCGCGCCAGACTGGGGCAATCATCTGCGGGCGGGCCTCTGTCAACTGTGCAATTATGCCGACGTCTCTACCCTGTCGGCGCTGTGATCACCGAGATCTGCCGGCCATAATCCGACTCGCCGCGATGCAAGGCCCGACGGTTGCTGAAGAACATATCGCCCTCAGCATAGGTGTCCGCCCCCAACCAACGCACGGCGCCAACGCCCGCCGCGCGAAGACGGTCGACAACATAGCGCGGCAGATCAAACTGGGCTTTACCTGCGTCAATGGCTCCCGGCGCGTGCGGCGGTAGAAAATACTGCGCATTGGCGGGGTTGTGCTCCAGAAACCGGCTGACAAACTCCGGGCCTACTTCGTAGGATTCGGGCGCAATTGTCGGCCCGACAACCGCTTTGACCGACCCTCGGCGCGCGCCCAAGGCCTCCATCACATCCAATGTCGCGTCCAGCACGCCGCCGATCGCGCCCTTCCAACCCGCATGCGCGGCGCCGACGACGCCAGCGCGCGAATCCTCCAACAGCACCGGCGCACAGTCCGCCGTCAGCACGCCGATCGCCAGCCCCGGGGTTCGCGTAGCCAGCGCGTCCGCTTCTGGCGCTTCATCACGGCGCCATGGCTCCGAGACGGCCAAAGCGCGCGGCGAGTGGATCTGGTAGGCCGTGATCAGCGCGCTGAGGTCATCAGCAACCGCGGCGCGCACCCGCTCCCGATTCGCATCGACATTCTCGGGCGCATCTTCTTTCGCGCCATAACCGCACTGCAGGCTGTCATAAACGCCGCCTGACACCCCGCCCTTGCGGCCAAAGAAGCCATGCGCGGCCGTGAATTCTTCAGCCCGAAGATGTGCGGCGCCTTCTTTTTGTGCAACGCCGGTTTGTAGGTGCGGGCGTTTCCCCGACGCTTCAGTCATCTGCGCCTCCCCGCCGATCGACCGGCGCGCGAATATTGCATTCCTGGGCGTGAACTTAGCGACATATGTCTAAATAGCCATCGCGCGATGGTTGTATTGAATGCGCAAGAGGTTGTGTGTGGCGTCAAGAAAACCCCGCGGGAGGCGCCAAAGCATGAGGCAGCAGCGCCTGCGCCTTAAACAGCGCGCCCATCTCGTCTGGCTCGATCAGGCGGCGCAGGGCCCGATCGAGCATCGCGGCCTTATCCGGCGCAGCCTTTGACAACATCGCCGCCCGCGCCTGCGCGCCCAGCCGCGTCAAGAACACCCCTTGGCCCACCGGCCCGTAGACCTGCGCGCGGCTGGCGGCGCGCGCAAGATCGTCAAAGGCGACATGTGCGGTAAGGTCGGCGGTTCCCGGCGCGTCGAACGGATCAGCGAAACGATGCCGCCGCACCGCCTGAAAGGTCGACAGCCATCCCGCAGCGGCGCGCGCCGCATCCGTATAACCATAATCGATGAACAGCGCCGCCCCACCGTTCTCCGCGATCCGCTCACTGACTTGCGCAGCGATCGCGATGCTCGCAGGGCTATGCTCAAGCAACGCGCCCTCGGGCGCTTGCGCGGGCGCGTCTGGCGGCGGCGGCGCGCCGGCATCGGGAGCATCGAGGGGTGCCAGCTTTTGGTCCCGCACTCCGACCCTTTGCTCGATCCATTCGCCGGCCGAGCGCCGCCACTGCTGAATGGGCAACGCGTCGAAGAACTCGTTGGCGACCAGAAACAGCGGCATCGGCTCAACCTCGCCGATGCGATCCCGCCACTCTACTGGCGCGCCCAAGCCTGGCGGATTGGCGAGACGTTCCGCTTGCTGCGCCCGCAGCGGCTGCGACGTTTCGACGAGCCGCACCCGCGCGGCCTGCAGAAACGCCGGTACGACGCGAGCCGCGCGCAGCAGATCCGCCATCAGCACGCCGCGGCCCGGGCCCAATTCAACCAGCGCAAACGGATCTGGCGCGCCCTGATCAAGCCAGCATTGCGCCATCCACAGCCCGATCATTTCCCCAAAGATCTGACTGATTTCCGGCGCAGTGGTGAAGTCCCCGTCCGCGCCAATCGGGGCGCCGGCCGCATAGTACCCATGATCGGGATCGGCCAGGCAGATCTGCATGTAGCGATCAAGCCCAATCGGCCCCTGTTCCGTGATCTCCGCCCTGATTTTACGTTCGAGCGGCGTCATGCGGAACTGGTCGCCGCCCGGGCCCGCCGGCGCGCATAATAGATGAACGCCGCCCCAGCGATCAGCATCGGGATGCAAAGGGTCTGGCCGCGGGTGATCCCGGCGCCGAAGAGATAGAAATCGAACCCATTGCCGAAAAAGCCGCTGGAAGGATCATATTGACGGACGAACTCGACAGCGAAGCGCGCGACGCCGTAGCCGATCAAGAAGACCCCCACACACATCCCCGGCCGCTTCAGCGCCCCGCCGCGCCAAGCCATCCAGCCTAGGATCAGGAATAGCACGAGCCCTTCCAGGATCGCTTCATAGAGTTGGCTGGGATGACGAGCGACATTGACGCCATCCACCAGCAGATCGGGGAACCGGTCAGCGTAACTCTGTAGAGGCGTCCCATCCGCACTCAGGGGCCGTTCGACGACTTGAGGGAAAACCATGCCCCAGGGAAGGTCCGTTGGCCGCCCCCAAAGCTCGCCATTGATGAAATTGGCGATCCGGCCAAAGAACAGGCCAATCGGCGTCGCGCAGGCGATGGCGTCGCCAATCGATAGCGGCGACTCGTTGCGCATCTTCGCAATGATCAACACCGCAATGATCACCCCAAGCATGCCGCCGTGAAACGCCATCCCCCCTTGCCAGATTTTGAGCGCCTGAAGCGGATTAGGCCATAGCAGGCCCGGCTCGTAAAAGATCACGAAGCCGAGGCGGCCGCCGAGCACAACGCCGAAGGCCATCCAAATCAACAGAAGGTCGGTCTGATCCGCCGGCATCGGGGCCTTTGCGCCCTGCCACAATGTCTCGCGCCGCATCAGCCGCGCAACATAGAGCCAACCTGCGATCAGCCCGACCATGTAAGCGACCGCGTACCAACGCAACGCGAAGGGGCCGATTTCGAAAATCACCCTCGAATCGTGATCGAAGGGAAAGGGAATGGCGAATGGCATGTCGCAAACCTCCAGCGGCCAAGCACGCGCCAGCGACTGCGGGCGCATGCGGACAGGGCGACAAACCACAGCCGACGCCTGAATTCCAATCCCGCCGCGCTGAGAAACGTGTTTCCTGGCGCCGCGGCGCATTGCCGCCGCGGAGGTTCGAACGCAGCTGGGCAGTTGCCTTCCGCCGCGCCAAGGGCCAATTGGTCCGACGAAGCGAACATCACGCCCGAGCGCTGCGAACGGAGGCCCCTATGACTGAGGAAAAGCGCATTCCCAACGCATTTCTGGATGATATAGCCAAGCTTGCGGCCGGCGCCGCAGGGCTGGCTCAGGGCGCGCGTCAGGAAGCGGAGGTCTTGATCAAATCGCGAATCGAGCGATTCGCGGCGTCAAGAGATTGGGTGAGCCGCGAAGAGTTCGACGCTGTCCGTGAAATGGCGATTCTCGCGCTAGACGAGAACAAAAAGCTGGTTGCGCGCATTGAGGCGCTTGAAGCCAAGGCTTCATCCACAGGTTGAGCTGCTATATCCACAAAGGTCGCTCAACTGGTCCACGAAACAGCTAACATACACTACATGTAAAAAGTGCAGACAGCCCTTGCGTTCTGTTCCGCTTTGCGCCACTATATCTCGTAGAGGCAGAGGCGGTTAGCAAAATAACACATCGAGGCAGGTCCGCCTCTGCCGCTAAGGTGGCAGTGCTCCGGGAGCAAGGAGGGCGCATATGTCTGCTGGTCTAGCGAATGGCTTCGCTGATGCGGACCTAAGCCCAATCGACATCGTCGAAGATCTCGCCGCTCTCAAGAGCTGGGATGTCGACAGGTTGGACGAAGATCAGATCGAGATGGCCGTGAGTGGAATATGGGGCGACTATAGCCTCGCACTCGCTTGGTTCGACTCTGAAGAAATTCTTCGCATGGTTTGCACGTTTGAACTCAGCGCGCCGGAAGAGCGTCGCGGCGAGATGCTGCGTGCGGTTGAGGCTGCGAATGATCGTCTCTGGATCGGCGGGTTCAATTTGTGGGCTGATCAGAATGTCATCGCCTTCCGATACGGCCTCGTCCTGAATGGCGGCGCATGCGCGACGGCGGAGCAGGTCGAGGCGATGCTTCACGGAGCAGTAGAGAATTGCGAGCGGTACCATCCCGTTTTCCATATGGTCGCCCATCAGGGCGCATCAACGGAGACGGCGCTGGGCACCGCGTTGCTAGAAGCTGCGGGCCAGGCGTAAGCGCCATCATCGGCTCGCATCGACGGCGGCGGGGCTCCCCTTCCCCCCTTCCCCCCACGCCCCGTCGTCGATCGATTTACCGCCGCCGTCACTGAGGCTAAGCTCTGACAAAAAGGAGCAAAGCGCATGACGGCGGCGGTTTCCGTTTCAGATATATTGGGCGATGGCGGGCTACTGCTCGTTGGGTGCGGCAAGATGGGCGGCGCGATGCTGCAAGGCTGGCTCAACGCCGCGGCGCCGGCGGAGAAGATCCTCGTGGTCGAGCCCCATCCAAGCGCGGAGCTGACTGGGGTGCGCGGATTGCGCGTGGCGCCAACGCTCGAGGCCCTCGAGATCAAAACGCCGCCCAACGTGCTGCTGATGGCGGTCAAACCGCAAATGATGGCCGACGTGCTGCCTCAAGCTGCGCGTGTGATGAGCGACAAGACGCTGCTGCTGTCCATCGCCGCCGGCGCGCCAATCAGCCTGTTCGAAGCCGCGGCGCCCGCCGGCGCGCCGATTATTCGCTCGATGCCGAATACGCCTGCCGCTGTCGGCGCCGGGGTGACGGCGATTATTGGCAATCGCGCAGCCACAGCGGCGCATCTGGACGCCGCCGAAGCATTGCTAACAGTCGTTGGCGATGTTGTTCGGCTTACGGATGAGGCTCAGATCGACGCGGTGACCGGGCTGTCCGGTTCGGGACCGGCCTATGTGTTCCACATGATCGAAGCTTTGGCGGCGGCGGGCGAGGCGGAGGGGCTTCCCCCGGAGCTCGCCATGCGTCTCGCCCGGGGAACCGTATGCGGCGCCGGCGCGCTTGCCGCGCAGTCGCCGCGCTCCGCGGAACAGCTGCGCGTCGATGTCACCAGCCGGGGCGGCACCACCGCGGCGGGGCTGCAGGTTTTGATGCGGCGGCCGGACGGGTTGCAGCGCTTGATCGCTGAAACTGTCGCCGCCGCAGCCGCCCGCAGCCGCGAGCTCCGCGGCTGAGACCGCCTAGCCAGAGATGATCTATGAGGAGGGCTTATGATGAGCAGCGATGGCGGCCAGTACGCCCATGACGCCACAGAGCGGGAGCTGGAGCGGTTGAAACGGTTTGGCCAGCGCCTCACCGCTTTGAAACCTCGAACAGATCTGACGATCGACGATTTGCAGGCGCTACAGGACGCGAACCTCGCGGCCTTTGAAACGATGACCGAATCAGTCGGGGTGTCGGCGCTGGAGCGGATGACCCTCGTGCTGGAGGAAATGCGCAAAAGCCTTGAGGATGCGGACAAACCAGAAGCGGCGGCGGAGCTGGCGCCGAGAATGCGGGCGGCGGCGCAGGAGCTAGACGCGCTGCGGGACCGGGAGACGGAACGACTGCTCGATCGAATTGAGACGCTTTTCGCTCAGGGGCCGGATCAAAAGGATAAGTAAAATGAGCTCAAATGAGCCGGCGACGCCGATCACGTTCGACGATTTCTTGAAGGTCGATATTCGTGTCGGCCGCATTTTGGAGGCGGAGCCGTTTCCGGAAGCCCGCAAACCAGCAATTAAACTGCGAATCGATTTTGGGCCGGAGATCGGCGTTAAGAAGAGCTCCGCTCAAATCACCCGCCACTATACGCCCGAGGCGCTGATCGGGCGGCAGGTGTTGGCGGTGGTCAATTTCCCCCCTCGGCAGATCGGCAAATTCATGTCGGAAGTGCTGACGCTCGGCGCGCCGGATCGCGACGGCGAGGTGGTGCTGCTGCGGCCGGATCAGGATATCCCAATCGGCGGCCGCATGTACTAGGGTCGAAACCCCTTCAGCAGGCGTCGTCAGGCGAATGGCTGGAACAGCCTTTCGTTGAGAGGCTGGAAAATGTTCGCGACAAAACAAAGATCTCGTTCGGTTCGAATGCCGGCGGCCCATCGCGTCGATCGCTCATGGCGTTGCGCAAGTTGGGCGCCCGCTAGAGCATTTTCGAAACAATTGCGGTCATGAAAATGCTCTATCTCTTTGAGTTGTCGCGATTTCCGAGCCATCGAATGCACGCATTCGATTTG
>JALEGB010000038.1 GCA_022760355.1 Neomegalonema sp. | reverse complement strand
TTTCGAAACAATTGCGGTCATGAAAATGCTCTATCTCTTTGAGTGGTCGCGATTTCCGAGTCATCGAATGCGCGCATTCGATTTGAAATCACTCTAGATGGACGGACCCATCTAACGGCTCGCAAGTCGCGACCAAGCAGAGACTGAGAGCTTGGCGCATCAGTCCGCGCCCGTTAGTGCGGCGCTCCGCGCGGCGAGCAGCTTCGCCGCGCGGAACAATGCGCCATCCTCCCCGGGAGCGCCGATCAAGCTCAGCCCAACCGGCGCGCCGTCAACCGACGCCAGCGGGATAGAGATCTGCGGCAGGCCGGCCAGCCCGGCGATGCAGAGCAGCTCAAAAGCGCGACGCCGGAAATCTTCCAACGCCTCGGCATCATCGCTCAAGAGCGGCGCCGGCCCTGGGCTGGTCGGCAAAGCCAACAAACGCTCCCCTTGCAGCGCGTCGCGCATCCGCTTCCGCACCGCCTCGCGGAAATCATGCGCCTCCGCCGCGTCGTCGTCTGAGACTTGTTGCGCCATCGCAAATCGTTCCTTCACCCCAGGACCGAACGATGGTTGCGTTTTGGAAATCCAGGCGCCGTGGATGCGCCAAATTTCCCACGCCTGATGCACGCGAAACGCTTCGCGCCATTCTCCCAAGCCGCCTTCCGTCAAGCGCATCGACGCAAGCGGCGTTAGATCGAGCCCCAGCGGCGCGCCCGCATCGCGTAACGCCGCGCAGGTCTCCGGCTCGGCCGCCTCCCATGGCTCATAGGGGCATACAATTGCGGGCAGCTCGTCCAACTTCCGTTCGGGCGCCCCAAATACTTCGCCAACAGCGGTGAACACATTGATATCGCTGGCAAACCATCCGACAGTGTCGAAGCTGGGCGCTAACTGGGTCAATCCATCCGTAGCGATCGCGCCATGGGTTGGCCGCATGCCGTAGACGCCGCAGAAAGACGCCGGCAAGCGCACGGAGCCGCCCGTATCGCTTCCCAGGCCGATATCGACCAGGCCGGCCGCGGTCACGGAGACCGAGCCAGATGAGGATCCTCCGGGCACACGATCCGGCGCTGCGGGATTAATCGGAACGCCATAATGCGCGTTCACTCCCATCAGACTGTAAGCCAGCTCATCCGTATGAGTTTTGCCGGCCAAACTCGCGCCCGCCCGCAACAATAGATCGACGGCGAACGCGTTGTCCGCTGCCGGGCCGTGAGTGCGCGCCCAATCAGGATTGCCGGCCCCTGTTACATGACCGGCGATATCGAACAGATCCTTAGCGGCGAACGTGCGCCCGCTGAGCGGCCCCGTCTGCGCCCCCTGTATCGCCAGCCGGGCGATGAATCCATCTGTCTGCTCCAACGCGCGCCCCCGCCGTTCATATTTACTTAACTTGGCGTTACGTTCCGCGGCACCGAAGCATATAATTACGTATCAGGCGAGCCTTCGATTTGTTTCCGCACGCATTTGATCTATCCGCGCCAGCGCCGCGTCCCGCGATTCGAGAAGGTTCGCGTCGAACCCCTCCCGGCGCGAGCGATCGGAGATCTCCGCGGCGGCTTCTTCAGTCGCGGCGTAGCGCACTGAGCCCAGCGCATGAGCGACATTGAGGCGCTTGCCGCGAGACGCGTATGCGACCCAAGCGCCGAACTCGATGGAGCAGTTGCGGTAATTGATCAAAAACCACCATTTATTGCGGCCGCTTCGTGCGATCGCGGCTTCGGTGTAGTCAAACACAGCCGTGACATCCGCGCCGCTGGAGAAGACCAGATCGCTGAAATCGACGTCCATAATCGCAGTGTCGGCGTCGAACGAAATGCGCCCCTCCATCCGCCCCAACAGCGGCGATGGCTCCGCCGCGCGCACCCGGCGCGCCGTCTCAGCCGCATGAGCCGACCGCAACCGATCGAGCCGTTCTTTCGCCGTTGCGCGGTTATTGGCGAGATTGGCCTCAAAAGCCTCCGCGCCCGCGCGCCGCGTGATCTCGCGCCCAACCTCATCCTCGGTGTTGTAGCGCACTGTGCCCAAGCCATAGGTCTCATTGAGACGTTTGCCGCGATTGGCGAACGAAACCCAAGCCTCTGGATAGATGCGACATCGAAGATAATTTATTAAAAAGAACCACTTACGCCCGGTGTCACGCAATTTCAGCTCAAGGTGATTGTAGAGTTGCGCAACCGCCGTTTCATCGGCCAGCGTCAGGTCGCTCAGATCGATCTCCAGCACGCTGGCGTCATGATCGAACAGGATGCGATCGCTCAATGGCCGGTTAGATGTCGGCGCAGCATTCTCGCCCGTCATCGTCAGCTCCCTCCCTCATCGTCGGAGGCCCCGCACGCACAGTGGCGCTCTGCGCGGCGCCCCACGCCGCCCGATCCACCGCCGCATTCGGAGACTCATCTTTCTTTTGTAGATGGAGCGTGACGGCGCGTTCGGGGTGCTGTCAACCATATCTCCGCCGGTCGACGCGGCTGCTACGCTATATCAGCGTTGAAATAAGCGCGCCGGGGCGCTACGCGCGACATCTCGGCGCGTTCGGCCGACCTAACGAAAGACGCCCCCCCCATGCTCGCCCTCCTGCGCCGCCTCCTCAACTGGATCTACAGCTCGCCCGCCCTATTGTTGATCGCTACGGCGTTCTTTTGGGGGTGCAACACGATTTTTGGCCAGCTCGCGAAAGGCGAAGTTGGGCCGTTTATGATCGTTATGCTCCGATGGGTGATCGTCGCGATGATCATGTGGCCGCTCGGCGGGGCGGAGGTGCGCGCGCACTGGCGTGAGCTGCGACCGATCCTGCCGCGTCTGGCGATCCTGTCCGGCCTCGGTTTCACGCTGTTCAATTTGCTGATGTATGTCGCGGCCTATGGCACCACCGCCGTCAATATCGGCATCATTCAGGGTGCAGGGCCGGTTGTGGTGCTGATTGGCGCCTATCTCGCGTTCGGCGAGCGCCCCCGGCTGATCCAGGTGGCCGGCGTGGCTGCGACCCTTGTCGGCGTCGCCACAGTGGCGACCAAGGGCGAACCGCTCGCGATTTTCAGCGCGGCGCTCAATTGGGGCGACCCAATCATGTTGCTCGCGGTCGCGCTCTACTCAATCTACACGCTCGGGATGGCGAAACGCCCTCCGCTTTCGGGCCACGCCGTGTTCACCCTGCTCGCCGTAATCGCCGCATCTCTCGCAATCCCTGTCGGGTTGTTCGGCTTGTTCGTCATGGGCGAAACCGCGCCCACCGCGAAAGGCTGGCTGATTGTTCTTGGCGTATCGCTGTTCCCATCACTGCTCGCCCAGATCACCTTTCTGCGCGGCATTGATCTGGTCGGGCCCAGCCGAGCGATCATCTATATCAACTTCGTCCCGGTGTTCGGCGCCATTCTCGCCGTCCTCACCCTCGGCGAGCGTTTTGAGCTGTACCATGCGATCGCCTTGGCCTTGGTGATGCTGGGCGTGTTCGGCGCACAGCAAAAGGCCATTCAAAAAATCAGCAAGACCGCTACAGAAACTCAGCGTGCGCGATAGAGCGCCGCCGCATCGGGGCCAGAGCCTGTTGCGGCGGCGCCAAAATCCGCTAAGCGTCGCCTACATCGCCATAATCGGCGCAATCTCGATCGAGCCGCCATCCACAATGATCGGGCATTCTTTCGCCATTGCGACAGCGGCGTCCAAATCTGCGGCCTCTATCAGCGAATAGCCGGAAATCGGGTTAGCGCCGCCATTATTCTCCACTCCATCCGCACTGACCGTGGTCGACATGCCGACCGGCGCGCCACGATCGGCCAGATGGTCGCTATATTTCTCCATCCAAGCGACCCAACGCCCCATCGCCTCCGCTTGAGCGGCTTCACCCTCCGGCTTGTTGCCGCCGTGATAAGCGAACATGAATTTTGGCATTTCCCTCTCCAATTTGCTGCACATGCCGGCCCGCATCGACCATCCCCGCCCGCAGCGACGATTTGCGCGCGGCCTGGGGTTGGCAAAAACTCAACCGGCTGGTCTACTATCTGCATGTTCAGCATTTTGTCAACTTATTGGTTCACCAATGGGAGCCCCTATGAAAAAACTCGACGCCGTGTTTGCAGCGCTGAGCGACGAAACCCGGCGCGCAATCCTGGCCCGCCTCCGCGAAGGCGAAGCGCGCCTCTCGGATCTGGCGCAGCCTTTCGACATGTCCCAGACCGCGGTGTCCAAGCATGTGCGCGTCCTCAATGACGCCGGCTTGATCGAGATCGAGAAACGGGGACGGTCGCGGCATTGCCGGCTAACAGCTGCGCCGCTGCAAGACGCCTCAGCCTGGCTGACGGACTATGAGGCCTTCTGGTCCGCGCAATTCGATCAGCTCGGCGCTTTTCTCGAGCAATCGGCGCAGACGGAGAACGATCAACAATGAACTTCATGCTGTCAGAGCCCGGCGCGGAGCCGATCATTATCGAAGGATGGTTCCGCGCCGATCCAGCACGGATGTTCCGCGCTTGGACCCAACCCGAGGAACTGAAGCAATGGTTCGGGCATAAGCCAAAGCTGATCATCGACGCGAAAGTCGATCTACGGCTCGGCGGCGGCTGGCGCTTTACCTTTCCGTCCGACGGCTCAAACCGATTTGGGTTCGAGGGCGAATATCTTGAGATCATTCCGGATGAGAAACTCGCCTTCACCTGGCGGCGCTTCTCCGAAACAGATGGCGAAGCGCGGGAGATCACGATGCAGTCCCAGGTGGAGGTGCGTTTTGTATCGAAAGGCGCCGGTGTGCTGGTCCGCCTAGAGCATCGCGCGCTGGAGGACGACCCGCGCAAACGCGTCGGTTCGGGCTGGAGCGGATCCTTCGGCAACCTTGAAGATCTGTTCGGCTTGGCGGGCTAGGGTACGAACTCATAAATCTGGCCGAGCCAGCGTCCGGCGCATGATCAATCGCGCCGGGCGCAAACCGAACAAGCGCTACTCCGCGGCCGCCGTCTCCGGCCGCGCGCCTTTCTCCGTGCCGAACTGCAGCGACTCCCAAGCGCCGCGGATCACGATCGGGACTGCTCGGCCAATGATCTCATCGATCGGCAAAATCGAAACCTCTCCAAACTTCGTAATCAGCACCACATATTTCATCTGACGTGCGCCAACATCGATCCGGCCGCCGCCACGGAAGCTGATAAAATCGCCAGCCAGCTCAAGATCCCGGTTCCGGGCGACGCCGTCGGCGATTTTTACGGTTCCCTTGATCCGGTCATAGAAAGTCACGCCTTTGACGATCTGGCGCAAACCGAGAAACTCGGCGGCGCCTGCGCCGGAAAGCGTTTTGAAATCAATCCAAAAGATCGCGCCGTTGGTCGAGGAAAAGTCCGCAGATCCGGCGACAGACTTCGCCAACGCCGCCTCCGACGCGCCCACCGCCTTCAGATCGAACGCCGCGTCGAACTTTCCGACCATCGTGCTGGGCGCGCCGGCGGCCTCGAAAAGCTCCCGCAATTCACCGCCGCGCAGCTTGAGCGCCGCCGCCGCCGCCGGCGCCGCGCTGCTGCTCGCATCCAGCCGTGCGGAGAATTCAGCGTCGCCGCCGAACAGCTTCAATGCGCTCGTGCTAATCTCGAGCCGGCGATCTTGCGCGCGGATCGTCCCTTTCGTCGCGCCCAACTGAAATCCGCCAACCTTAAGGCCTTTCAAATCGAGCTTGATATCAGCGTCGATCATGCCGAGCGCCGAGAGGTCGAACGGCGTCGCGCTCCATCCAACCGCGCCCATATTCGGCGCGTCGAGCGAAAGTGAAGCCAAAGACGCGCCGCCTGGCTTTTCAAGCGCGCCAAAACTGAGCGCGGCCTCGGTCCAAGGCGTCAAATCCAATGGCCCGCCCGTCAACTGCGAAACAACCGTCAGCTTATCGACCGAGACGTCGGCGCGTCCCTCCACATTGGTGGCGACGCCGTTTGCCCGAAACTGAAACTTGGTCAGCTCAATTGACGCGCCGTCCCATCCCTTGGTCGACACCCGTTCGAGCTTGGGCGTCTCGGCCTTTGGCGTTTCGCCGGCAACAACTTCGCGGAGCGTTTTCTGAACCACGCGCTCCAGCGCCACATCTTCGGCGACGACCGGCGGCTTTGGCGCCACGGCGCGGAAACGGCCGTCGAAGGCGATGTCGCCCACCTTCCCAGCGCTCGGCGGCAGATCGAGCCATGTGCGAAAGCGCGCCACATTGAACACGTTGGCCTGAATATCCCCATCCAACGCCGCAAAAGTTGGGGCGACGGAGCTGCGCAGCTCATTCACCTCCAGCCGCCCATCCCAGCGAAGAGAAAACAACCCGTCGGCCCGCGCAGTCAGGCGTATGTCGGTCGCACCGCCGCTGCGCCAGTCCTTGCCGCCCAAGGCGCCGAGATCGAAGCGGGCGGGAACGCCATTATAGCCAATCGCGCCGCGGCTGGTCACCACAGCGCGATCCGCGACCAGCGTTGCGGCGCCGGTGACATCGACGCTCTCAAGCTTCGGCGCGCTTTTGAACAGCGGCGTATCGTCGGAACCTGTCGCCCAACGGCTCAACGCCCGCACATCCGCCGCTTTCAGCCGGTAAGCGCCATCGAGCAGAAGGCCGCCCGCCGTCGTATAGCCAAACCGCCCTTCATAGCCGGCGTCCAGATGCGGGTTTTTAAGCGCCGCCTTCACCGTCGCCGCAGTCGCGCCGGTCAGCCAGCCTTCCCCCGCCTCGACGCTGAGTTGCGCCGCCGTTCGCTGGCCTCGGAACGTCGCCGCGCCGGAGAAGTCAATATCCAAGCGGCGCGCATCCACCGTAATCCGTCCGCGGGCCTCAATGGCCTCCAGCGGCGAAAGCGCCGCCGGCAAAAAGGCGCGCAACCATCCGGTCGCAGCACGATCATTGGAGACGAAAATGCTCGTCGCCCCTTCCAGCCGCATTGATTGCGGCGTCCCATCGCCAAGCGACGCGTCGCCTTCAAAAGAAAGGCGCACGCCCGCGCCTTCGAACCGGCCTTTGATCTTCCCCGCCTCGCCGCGCGCGGCGGCGGCCAGCCCCATCAGATCCGCCGTCAGCCGAATCGGCGCGCCGCCCAGCGCGCCCGTCGCCGATAAAGTGGCGGAGTCCCCGTCTTTCGGGGCCGCGTAGCTGATCGTATCGATGTTGATCTCAACCGGCTTGCCCGTCGTCTTGTCGCGAAACAGAACCGCGCCGCCGACCGCCGACAGCATCTCAATATGCGCAGGGCCATCGCCGCGCGCATAGGCGGCGAGCCGCCGCAAATCAAATCCCGTCGACGCGTCCGAAGGCGTGGCCGCCTTTGCGGTTCCAGGCGCTGTCGTGGTTGAAGGCGCCCTAGCCGCGGCGCCGAGCCGCTCCGCATCAATCTTCGCGTTTTTCAGCGAAACTTCCGTCAGCTCCAACCGACCCGACAAGAGCGGCCAAAAACGCGCCTTCACCGCGACGCCCTCCGCCGCCACGGGCGCGGCGCCCGCGGTCTGCCCCGGCGCAAAGACCCGAACCGCGCCGGCCGAGATCCGGACATCGGGCCACAGGCCGCGCGTCAAAGGCCCGTCGATTTCAATTCGCCGCCCGGTCGCCTTTTCAATCGCCGCCGCAAGGACAGATTTCACGCCGCTGCTGGGGCCGTAGACAAAAAGAAGCGCTGAGCCGCCAACCAGCAGCATGAACAGGAGCGCAGCGCCCCCAATACTCCACAAAGCGATCTTGCGAGCCCGACGCATGGCCTTCCCCCTATTCCGCGCGTCAGCAACCGGATGCGCGATCAGGGCGTAACCATACCAGGAAATCAGGCCGCGTCATGGCGTGGAATTCAACGTCCAGCGCAGTTTCACTCGGCCCGAGGGGCGGTGGCGAACGGCGCCGGGCGCGTCGTCAGGCGACTGCGGCGGCTTTGTCGGCCGACAGAGCATCGCTGTCATCCGCCAGGCGCTCCATTCCAGCAACATAGGCGGGCAGGACGGTCGAGGCCGTCGTTCCCTCGCCCAGCACGCTCTCAAACAGGATCCCGCCGCCGAGCGCTTGGCTCAGGCTGCGGCTGATCGCCAGGCCTAGTCCCGCGCCTTCTTTTTGCGACACGTGCGGTCCGCTCAAACGCTGGAACGGGTTGCCCAGCTTGGGCAAATCTTCAGGAGCGATCCCCGGCCCGGTGTCGCGCACGCTGAGCCGAACGCCGCCCGTCTCGCCGCCAGGCAGATCATCCGGCCGCGCCACCAGCGTCACCGATCCCCCCTCAGGCGTAAATTTGATCGCGTTCGAAAGGAGATTGAGCACAATCTGATGCACGGCGCGCGAATCGCCCCAGATTTTCGGCGTGCCTGGCGCAACTTCGATCGCAGCCGTCAACTTCGCTTTGGAAATCAAGGGCCGAAGCATGTTGAGCGCGTCCTCCAACGCCCCCTCGGCTTCGATGTCGCACATCTCAAAGTCGCAGCTGCGGGCGTCGATTTTGGCGATGTCGAGCACATCATTCACCAGCGCAAGCAGATGTTTGGCGCTCTCATGGATATCCACCACATATTCGGCGTATCGCTCATTTTCGATCGGGCCGAACGCCTGCAACGTCATCAACTCGGAAAAGCCGATGATTGCATTGAGCGGCGTGCGCAGCTCATGGCTCATATTGGCCAGGAACTCGGACTTCGCCTGGTTCGCTGCGTCCGCGAACTCTCTGGCGTCCTCCAGATCGCGCATATGCCGCATTTTTTCGACGATGCGCGTGCGCAATGTTTCCACCGCCTCCGCAATGCGCGCGATTTCGTCCCGCCCTTCGCGCTCCGGTATCGCGCCCTCGACATCGCTGTCGGCGAGCAACCTGATGCGCCGTTCGAGATTCGCGATCCGCTTCAAGATCTTGCGCGAAAGAGCTCGGCTCCAGATCATAGCAGCGAACAATACGCCGAGCAGGCCGCTTGCGGAAATACCAAGGGCTGTCAACGCGTTCTGATACTGCTCGTCAAAATGCGCGCCTAACCGGCTCGACGCGACTTGCCACAAGGCGTCCGCAGCGCCGCCAACGCGCTCATAACCCTGCTTGAATGTGATCAGGGCCTCTGTGGTCGCGGCGCCCGGCGCCCTGGCGAGCGCGCTGGCGCTGCTCATGAACCCGAAGGACGCCGCCGTGAAACTGGTGACCGCCTTCGCGATCTCCCGTCGCGCCGCACCGTCAATATGCTGCAGCCCCTGTTGGCTTTGCTCCCCAATCCGCGCTGAACGGGCCATAA
Organism: Neomegalonema sp.; assembly: GCA_022760355.1. GTDB lineage: Bacteria > Pseudomonadota > Alphaproteobacteria > Rhodobacterales > Rhodobacteraceae > JALEGB01. The sequence goes on along the minus strand of JALEGB010000038.1, from coordinate 23,410 downwards.
ACGCGCCCACACCCTGCAACAGAGCGGAGCGGCTGATCTTCCCCTTCTTTGTCGTAACGCCTGCAACCCCAGTCGCCTGCGCGCGCGCAACCGCGTTGGGCAGCGCATCGGAAACAACGCTGGCGAGATAGGCCGCCTCGGGCTCATGTTGCGACGTCACCCGAAAACGCGCGGCGAGCCGCGCAATCAGCCGGCGACCGCCATCAAGCCGACGCTTGCGCGATCGGTTTGGGGCGATGAACTGATCCAAATCCGCCTTAGCGAGAGGGTCCCCCGCCACCGCCGCGCGGATCGCCATCGCATCTCGCTTGCCGGTCGGGTCCCAGGCGTCGTCGAGGCCATAGCGCGCCTGCCGAACTAATTCGCGCCAAACCGGAGCCATGCGTTGAAGCCCCTCGCGCGCGCGGGCGGCGTCGGACAGCTCCGAAAGCGCGGCGTTCGCCCAGAACCAACCGAGCAACGCAACTGGCGCTGAGAGCAGCGCCAGAATCAGCGTCAACTTCGATTTGATGGACAGACTAAACAACCGCATCAGACTACGCCCTACCCGGCCCGACAGACAGGCCACACCCAACTGTACGCTCCATCAGGTTTGCAAACGCTAATCGAACAGCGTGAATGACGGGTCTAGACCATCGGCGACGATAACCCTTTCGCAAGCCTTGCAGGATCAATAAGCGATAGGCCGCCATGCCGGGATCAACATCATCATCGAGGCAATGGCGAAGAACGCGCCCGAACCAGTTTTACGCCAGTCGTTGGGAGCCCAAGGCGGATCCTGGGCAATAGCGCCGGCCATGCAACCTTATTTCAAGGGCGTCGAGCGATCGACGCACGCAACCGGCGTTCTGAAAAAAACGCGAGAAAAACGACGAGAACAAATTGACAACTCACATCCCGTTCCGCATATGTTCACACACCAATTAGGCGCACGGAGCGGCGCCTGGAACACGCGAGGAACGAGCAATGCAGAAGATCACAACCGCTCAACGGCGCGCAATCCTGGCGATCAAAATGCGCGGCGGCGAAGTGAGCGAGTTCCGCCAAGGAGAGCGGCGGAACTGGGCGACGATGGACCGGTTTGGCGGATTGGTCGAGCAATTTGATCGGCGCATCATCGAAGGGCTGGCGGCGCGCGGGCATCTCCGCCTGGCGCGGTTTGAACGCGGCGGAGCCGTCTATCAGGTGACGGCCGAGCCCGAAGCGCGCGCAGCCTTTATGCGCGATTGATCGGCGCGCGCCGGCTGGCGCCGCTGCAGGCGGCCTTGCGGCGGTGCCCTTGCTGCGAGTGGTCTTAACGTGCTGCGTCGGCGCTCGATTTTTTCAAGAACGCCGCATCGACGCGAGAGACGACACGCGCGCCTTCATAGCCAAAGCGGGTCTTAAAAGCCCGGACATCCGCGTTGGTGACATCCGCAGCAAACGGCCCAACCTGAACGCGGAAAGGATTTGAAATCGCTTTCGGCTCATGGACAATCTCAACGCCCCCAAGCCGCTTGTCGCGCCGGTCCAACCCACGAAGCGCCGCCGCCAGGCGCGTCGCTTCACCACGTGTTTTGAACGCGCGGACCTCAAGATAGCGCTTATAGCCATCTACATGCAGAGGATGATCAAGTGATGCGGTCGCGATATCCGCGCCGATCGCCAGGTCCGCAGGCGTCTTTTTCGGCGCACGCAACACGCGCTTTTCCGCCGTCATCTGCATCGGGGCGACCACAGGGCCAATATCGATTGCGCCCACGCGGATTTCGTCGCTCAAAGGCTTTTGTTCGAGCTTCGCCGGCTTCGCTTGATTTGGACTGTGAGCGCCGGAAATCGCAACGCCAACGGCGATTACCGCGATAACTGCGGGCCCGGACGCTTTCACGAGCGACGAATTCAGCTTCATCGAACTATCCCCTACCGGCGCGCCCCTGGCGCTGACGGGCTGCGCACAACGCGTGCATACACTGCTCTATGCTCACGCAGTTTATCTTGCGGCTATAAACGCCCGCTTAAGGGCCGATGTCGCTTTCGCCTCAAAGCGCGTCGGACGGGCGTTTGCCTTACCGCAGGATGGAACCGCCGTTCTTGCGGTTCGACATTCGCCAAACACTAAATGCGGCGATAGCCTCTAGTTAGAAACGCACCCACAACCAGTACACGTGTTGCAAGTAAAATACACTTTATAGGGGAATGATCGGATCACGACTCAGGGTGGCGAGTTTACGAGGTCGCCACCCCTCTGTTGTTGATTAAAGCAGCTCAGTGCCGACGATCTCAACCCCAAATCCGCCCGCACCCACATATTGACGCGATTTGGTTGACAATACCCGCACTTTTTCGAGCCCCAGATCACGCATAATCTGCGCGCCCAGCCCAATATCGCGCCAATGTTCCCGGCGCCGCGCCTCAGAATCCGCGCCTTGCGACCATTCCTCGGACGGCTCAGCCAGCGCCGCCGCCGGCGCCACTCCCGCGGCCCCGCTGCGCAGATAGACAAAGACGCCGCCGCCCTCCGCAGCGATGCGATCCAGCGCTTGCGAGGTGCCGCAGCCATCAGGCGCAAAAACATCCCCCAGCACATTCTCATGATGGATCCGGATCAACGCCGACTCATGCGCCGCCGGGTCGCCGATCACCAGCGCCACATGCTCCGCCGAGTCGAACGGAGTCGAATACACGACCGCCCGCGCCGGCCCGACGCGCGTTTCAACCTCTCGTTCGCTGATCCGATTGACCAGCTGCTCCGAGGTCAAGCGATAGGCGATCAAATCATCAATCGACACCATCGCAAGCCGATGCTCAGCGGCGAAGCGCTGCAAGTCCTCGCCCTTCTTCACCGTTCCATCATCATTCACCAATTCGCCAATCAAGCCGACCGGGCGCTTGCCCGCCATCCGGGACAAATCAACGGCGGCTTCGGTGTGACCGGTGCGGATCAGAACGCCCCCTTCCTTGGCAACCAAGGGAAACACATGACCCGGCCGGACAAAATCCGCAGCGCCCACATTTGGATTGGCCAACGCGCGCACCGTACTACAGCGTTCGTCGGCGGAGATGCCTGTGGTCAGCCCCGGCCGGTAATCCACCGACACGGTGAAAGCGGTGGCGAGCGGCGCGTCATTCTCCGAAACCATCGGGCCCAGCCCTAAACGCCGCGCGTCCGCCGCCTCCAAAGGCGCGCATAGGATGCCGCTGCTGTGGCGGATCATAAAAGCGACGTCCTCGGAAGACGCCGATTCGGCGGCCATAATGAGGTCGCCCTCATTTTCACGATCCGCATCGTCAACAACGATAACCATCTTGCCTGCGGCAATATCAGCGACGGCGCGCTCGATGGTGTCGAGGGTCAACGCGCCGTCGGGCGCTTTGGGCGAGCTGGGCATACAGGTCTCTTTCTTGCCGGAGCGCGCGAGGGCGGGCTCGGACTTTTGGGAAGGCTCGTCTAATACAAGTCGAAGTTCGGAACGCATAGATGGAGGTCTCCGATCAAAATGATCAAGATCGCTCAACGGCATTTGACTGCGCCCAACGCCGCAGCCCCGGCGCGCCGCCGCCGCGCGCCCCGCCTCGCTGCGTTCGCCCTATCGCTCGGAACGGCCGCCGCCGCGCAAGAGGCGCCCCTCGCCCCGCCAAAGCCGGCGCCCGCGGGGTGCGGCTCCGTGATCGTCGCCCGCTTTGATTGGCCCGAAGCGGAACTCGCCGCCAGTATGATCGCGCGGCTGCTCACCGATGGCTATCAATGCAAAGTGACGCTGGCCCCCGCCTCGCCGCGCCCGACCTTGCGCCGACTTCTCGCCGCGACCGAGGCGCCGACGCTGCTGATCGCGCCCGGGCTGCCGGCCGACAATGCGCGCGGCGGGAAAATCGCCGCCGGCGGGCTCCTGTTTCGCGGCGCGGAACAGCGCGGCTTTGTTGTCGCCGAGTGGTTTGCCGCCACACGCCCCCAGCTAAAAACGCTCGCCGACGTTGCGGCTCGGCCCGATCTGTTTGGGCGCAGCGGCGCGCGTCCGGCGCTGCATCTATGCCCGGTCGAGTGGCCCTGCTATGCCGAAGGGCGCGCGGTTGCGCGCGCGCATGGGCTGGATCGAACCTTTGATCTCAGACCTGCGCGCTCCGGGGCGGCGCTCGCCGCTTCATTGATACGCGCGCATCAGGATCGAAAGCCGTGGATCGGCTACTACTGGTCGCCCTCAGCGCTTTCCTCCCAATACCCGCTGCGTTTCCTCGCATCTGCGCCACAAGCCTGCGCGGCCGACGGCGCCAAAGAGACGGGCTGCGTCGGCGTGTTCGCCAAGCGGCCGCTGGCGGTGTTATTCGACGCCCGCTTGGCCGAGCGCGCGCCGGCCGCCGCCGCAATGCTGCGCGCCTTTTCGCTGCCGCCCGAAACTGTCGCGGAAACCTTGCGCTGGCGGCAAGAAAATGGCGCCAGCGCCCAGGACGCCGTCGATCGCTTTTTGGAAACCGCGCCGTCAATATGGGTCGCATGGATGCGCACGGACGCCAGCCGAAAAGTAGCTGCGGCGCTTGATAAGCGCCGCGGACGCGCCAGAAGGGTCGACTGAACTGCGGCCTGATTAGCTTGGCGGCGGCTCAGCCCATCGGCTTCGGGCCGGATTGGGGGGGCGCGCCGCCTATTCGCGGCGCAATACCCGATCGGTAATCCAACGGGCCCAGCCGCTGGAGTGGAATTCCCGCTGCAGCGCCTTGCGATCATAGTCGCGCCGGACCCAGTCCATAAAGTCGAGGCTTCGCCCCTCCGCACGGGCCTGCGCCTCGGCTTGCTCATACTTTTCGATGAAGGCGTCGAGAATGCCGGTCGCGCTTTGGCGGAAATGCCCGTAACGCATCGAGAGCGCCCTTTTCGCAACGGTTGGCGTCTCGCCTTTCACCAGCATCAGATAGAGCGCCGCCATCAGCCCGGTGCGATCCGCGCCCGATTTGCAGTGGAACACCGCCGGGAACTCGATCCTTTGCAGCAGCTCCGCCGCCGCCTCGATCGCCTCGACTTTCGGGGCGTCGCGGGACTTCAGCATCACCTCCTCATAAGCGAAGCCGCCTTCGATACAGGCTTGAATCTCAAGCGGATAAGAGCCGAACTCCCGCCCACCCCGCAAATTCACGACCGTGCGCACCCCAAGACGCTGAAAACGCCGAAAGTGATGCGGCGCCGGCTGCGCAGCGCGGAACGCGTCGTCAGAGATCTTGTGCAGATTGAGATAGCCGTATCTAAAAAAGCCGTGGTCGACGAAAAACATGCTGCGCCAGGCCGCGCGACGCAGGCTGGGGTCCGCAAGTCTCTTCGCAGCTTCTTCAGCCCGATCGGCTGGAACTTTCGACATCGGCGATACGCCGGCCACGGGGCTCTCCTTGAGTTAACGCCGGCCAACCGGCTCGTCCGATCCGCGAACACAGCAATCCTTGCGCCAAAAAACTCCCCGCCCTACGAGCCGCGAAGCTTGACGCGAGGCCCGCGCCCTGTTCAGGCCGATCCGCAACGCACTGTTTGGCGGCAGTGCTATCGGGGTTGTGCGCTCGGCTCAACCCAGCGGCGGCACTGCGCATGGTGAAGATGCAAATCAGCGCCAACCGCCTAGATAACGGTTTGACGGTACAAAGGAGACTGCCCCCTGATGGCGAGCGCGCCCCGACCCAGCCCCGCCGCGCCCGAACGCGCATTTCGTGACGCCCTTGGCCAATTCGCCAGCGGCGTCGTTATTGCCGCGGCGGATGATGGATACCGCGCCCATGGGCTGACGGTCGCCAGTTTTTGCTCGGTGTCGCTTTCGCCGCAGCTCTGCCTGCTTTGCGTATCGGCAACGAGCCCGTTTATTTCGATCGTCCGCGGCGTCGGCGCCTTCTCAACGCACGTTCTGGCCGCGTCGCAAAAGGAGCTGGCGCAGATCTTCGCATATCGGCCGGCCGAAGAACGTGTTGCGCTGCTGGAGCGGCGGGTGGACGCGCCGCCAGTCGTGCCGAAGGCGCTCGTCGGATTTGACTTCAGATTGCACGCGGACCATCCAGGAGGCGACCACCGCATCCTGGTCGGAGAGCTCACCGACCTGCGCGCCTCGACCGATGGCGAATCCGCGCTTGGCTGGGCGCGCGGGCAATTGGGGCCTTTGAGCATCGGTTAACGCGCACAAGCTCAATCAAACCGGGCATTGTTGACGCGCAAACACGATAAATGCACGCATAGGTTGTGAAAAGCAGTCCAACGAGTCTTGGCTCTTGCCACAAGAAGCTCCGCTGACCACGGTGGCGCCGGAGGAATGCGAAGGAGAGATAGGCGTGACGATCGCCGCTTGGCTGCAGCGCAACGCCTGTGCGCATGCGCACGACCCAGCTTTAGCGATCGGCCCGCGGCCGTTGAAGTCCTACGCCGAGCTGGCGCGCGCTGTCGCTGCGATCGCCGGTTGGCTGAAGGACGCGACCAAGTTACGGCCTGCGCCGGTCGCCATAATTTCGGACAACAGGCCCGAAGCTTTCGAGGCGCTGCTGGCGTGTTGGTGGGCGGGCGCCGCCGCCGCGACAATTGATCCACGCGCGGGCGGACCGTTCGTCGCCGAAGCGGTGGAGCGAAGCGGCGCACGGGTCGTGTTCGCCTGCTCCAACGGCGCGCGGGCGATCGTCGCCCACGCCAAGCAGGCTCCGGAACGGCTCGTCGTTTTCGGCGGCTACGACTATCGGCGCGCCGAATCGCATCAGCAGATTGAGCTTCAACGCTCAGCGCAAAACGCGCCGGCCTGGATTCGGTTCGGCGAAGCAGCCGATGGCAAGCCACGGGCCGCCGTCTTCACCCATCGCGCGCTGATGCATATGGCGCTCAGCATTTTGGCCGAACTCGACGCGGCGACGCCCCGCGACGCGCAGATTCATGCCGAGAGTTGGTGCGGCGAAAGCGGCCTGATGATGCTGCCGGTTCTGGCGCGCGCGGGGATCAATATCGTCCCTGAAAGCGCTGGCGCCGACGCCGCCGAAATCTTCGAAATTGCAGGCGCATGGCGGCGCGCCTCGCTGATTACGTCGCCCCAGCTCCTGGCCGATCTCACCTCCAGCGACATGGAAGTTGACACAACCTCTTTTCGCTCAATCCTGATCGGCGGCGCGCCGGCGCCGTCGGATGGCGTCATCGCCGCGCTGGAGCGTTTTGGCCCGCGGCTGGCGAAGGTCTATGGGCGCGCGGAATTTCCACTTGGGCTGGCGCGCCTCAACCGCCATGACGTCGCCGCCCGCGCTGAACCCGGATGGCGCGAACGGTTGGACACCGCCGGCCGCGCCTTTCTCACCACCGAAATCGCCGCCTTTGACGGCGCAGGGCGAGAGTTGCCGCCGGGCGAAGTCGGCGAGCTGTGCGCCAAGGGACCGCTACGCATGCATTCCTACTGGCGCGACGCCCACGGAACACATCAAGCGATGCGCCGAGAATGGCTGCGAACCGGCGATCAGGGCAGCATTGACCAATCGGGCCATGTGCGGCTGCTGGGCCGCTCAGCGGATCTTCTGCGTTGCGGCGCGAAAACCCTGCCGCCCGACGCGGTGGAAGCCGCGTTGCGAGCGGAGCCGTCCGTGCGCGACGCCGCCGTCATCCAGCTTCGCAACGGCGCGGAGCATGGGCCGCTGGCCGCGTTTCTATCGCTGGATCAAGATTCTCCGCCGCTTGACGATCCAGATCTCGCTAGAAGGTTGAGCGCACGCGCCGCGGATGCGATCGGCGCGCCGCTTGGCGGACTGCGCCTGCGTGAGGCGCTGAGGTTCCCGCGCGATCTTTCCGGCGCCCTTGACCGGGCGGCGTTGCGCCGCGCCGAAATCGACCATGCCGACGGACAAGGTTCAGAGCGGTAGAAATCCCGCCAAAACCGATCATCCACCCGCAGCGGCGCCTGTAGCCCTTCACCGGCCCCGATTATCCGCTTCATCTCCGCCGCCGGCTCTCGTACACCTTCAGGAGATCCGGCAGCAGGCGCCGCGCATGTCAGCCAGCGGAGAGGGGTATGTATCCAAACTTCATACGCGCCATGTCGGCGCTCATTTGCCTGATCGGCGCAAATCTGGCGACGATCCCCGGCGCAGCGGCGCGAACGCTCGCTGCGCCAGATCAGTTCAGCGAAAGCTTTGTGGGCGCCGCCGAAGCCCGGTCGCGCGCATTTACGCTGGAAAGCGTCAAATCCGATGCGCCCGCGAAGGCGGCCCCATCACGTGATTTTATCGCGCCAAGCCGGCTGCTTGTCGGCCTTCGTCTGGGCAAAGCGGCGCCGACGCGCCCGGTCATTCTGGCCAAAGTTCAGCTCGCCGCCCCCGGCGCCGCGTCCGGCGAGCGGCTGTGCGTCGCGCTCGGCACGCAGGACAGCCGCTACGCCGCGGAAAGCGCGCACGTCGCGCCCAAAACCGGCGGCGCCGTCGAGCTTGGCCTGAAGACCGCCTATGCCGCGCAGCTGGCTTCCTATCGCGAAGGCGACCTCCTTGTTCTTGCGCGCCAGGCGAGCGCATGCCGATCGGACATCCCCGGCGCGCTCACCCCCGCGATCGGCGCGGGCGGCGGGAAGACGTTAGTCGTGGCGCTCAATCTCGGCCAAGGGCGGCCGCGTGTGTGGCTGGAGGCTGATGGCGCGCGCAAAACCGGCAAGGTGCGCTGCAAGCGAGCGGAAACGCCAGCCAAGACTCATGAATGCGTTCTCGACGTCGCCAGCCTGAGCGCCGGCCGTTTCGAGCTAGTTATTGACGCGCGCCGTCTGGATGGCCGCCGGATTACGGAGCGCCGCGCCATTGTCCTCCCATAACACCGAACTGTCCCCGTCGCCCCGCCGCGCCTCGCTCGGCGGTTTGGTCCGCCGCATCATTGGGCGCTTTGTCGTCGGCGTTATGCTCGCCCTCGGCGCACTCGGCGTCGTCCTGTTCAGCCTGAGCTTACTGTCCGAGCCCAGCACGCTTTCCGTTATCCGCGCCGAGAGCGAGACGCTCCGCTTTACGGTCGCGAATGGGCGGGAGGCGAGCTTCCAACTCGATGGGCTGCGCCTCTATGGCGAGGGCGCTTTTGACAAGAGCTGCGCAGCTGAGGCGCTCGGACCAAACGGCGCCGTGGAGCCGAAAATCGGCGTCGAAATCGTCTATACGATAACGGCGGCGGGCCAGCTGGCGATCCAACTGCGCGCGCCAGAGGACGAAGTTGAGCGCGCGACGGCTCGGGAACTGGCGGCGCTCAGCGGCCCGAAAGGCGTTATCTCGGTCACGGATGATATTCTGATGCGCTCAGATCCAGCCTGCGGCCCGATGCGCGCAAAGCGCTTTCCGGTATGGGGGCCGGGTGAAATCGGCGGCGCGCCGACCTTTCGCGCCGACGGGCCATCGCCGACATTGATCAGCGGCGCATTGGAGATGTATGGCCGCGCGGTGCCGATCTCTTGGAACCCGGCTTCCTGGTTTAAATCCGCCAGCGCGCGCAGCACAGGCGCCCGCTCGGATGATCGCGCCCTCTACGCCTCACTTTCCAGCGCCTTCCAAATTCCGCCGGGATCGCGCGTCTCGACCTTGCCAGGCGACAAAGACCAAGCCCTACAGCCGCTCAAAGCGCTGCGCGGCTTCGCCCTGCGCCATGACGGGGTGCTCAAGGTCGCGGTCTCCACTGAGTCGCCGGAGGTGTTCTTTTTCCCTCCCGGCGCTGATTCGCGGCCGGACCGGCTGAAGATGAGCCTGCTCTCGCAGATTGGCAACGACCCCAATCTGCAACGGATTTTCCAGCTGATCGTGTGGTTCGCTGTCGTGCTGCCAATCGCCCTGGAGCTGATCAAGCCCATCTTCGTGCGGCCAGGAGAGGACGCCTGACCACAATCGAACTGACGCGGCCGTGATCAGGCGTTGATTGCCTTGGCGCGGCCGACCGCCAAAAGTATCGCGCTGGTTCAAGGCGGAACAAGGAGAGCCGACATATGCCGCGTGATGAGAACGGCTCCGTCGCAGAGGCGGCCGCGCCTTTGCCGAAGTGGGCGCACCCAAACATCACCGCCACAGGCGAGACGCGCGCCCAGGTGCCGCTCGTAAACTCCGCCGGCCGCGGCGCGACGACGCTCTGGTTCAATACGGGCACGCTGTGCAACATCGCGTGCTCAAACTGTTATATCGAGAGCACGCCGCGGAATGATCGGCTGGTCTATCTCACCCGCGCAGAGGTTGCGGAGCAGCTGGACCAGATCGCCGAGCGGAACTGGCCGACTCGCGAAATCGGGATCACCGGCGGCGAGCCGTTTATGAACCCGGAGATTCTCGGCATTCTCGAAGAGACGCTTCGTCGCGGCTACGAGACGCTGGTGCTGACCAACGCCATGCGGCCGATGATGCGGCCCCGTGTCATGGCGGGCCTGCTGGCGCTGCGCGACAAATATCGAGACCAGCTGGTGCTGCGCGTGTCTCTGGATCATTACACCCAGCGGCGCCATGATGAGGAGCGTGGCGCCGGCGCCTTTAAGCGCGCTTGGGAAGGAATCGCCTGGCTCCATGGCAATCTTTTCGCCCTGTCGATCGCCGGCCGGATGCGATGGGACGAGGATGACAAAAAAGCGCGCGACGGCTATCGGCGCCTGTTTCGCCGCAAGGGCGTGGGGATCGACTGGAAAAATCCGAAACGGCTGATCCTGTTCCCAGAAATGGATGAAGCCAAAGATCCGCCCGAAATTTCGACCGGCTGTTGGGATATCCTGGGAAAAAGCCCGCAGCAGATCATGTGCGCCAGCTCGCGCATGGTGGTGAAACGCAAAGGCGCGGAGAAGCCCGTCTATCTCGCCTGCACGCTCATCGCCTATGACACGGCCTTCGAGCTCGGATCGACCGCCGCCGAAGCGGAGCGGCCCGTTCCCCTCAACCACCCCAGCTGCGCCACCTTCTGCGTTCTGGGCGGCGCAAGCTGCTCATAAAGCGATCTGAAGCCACATCGCGCCATCTCGCGGCCCGCGGACCGTGACGATTCAAAAGCGCGTTTGACGGGCTGGCGAGGGAGTTCGCACCCTAGGCGGCGGAGCGCCCGTCATTGTCCTCCCACTCGGCCCGTCCCGCCAACAGCGTTGTTTGGCGTTTCAAAATTTTGGCCAAGGCGTCTTTCTTCGACTTCCCAGCGGTCCCGGTAAAGGCGCGAGCGATAGCTTTTGCGTCGGCGACGCTCAACCGATCGTCGGCTTTCAGCTCACTCGACAGATCTTGCATCATCCCACCCCTTGCGCGTCTGCACCGCCATCGCTGCCTACCACAAATAATCCCGACGAGAACCGGCTGATCGGATTCTTCCCGCATCTTTACCACTTGCGCGCCACACCGCATTGGTGCTCTAGTCACGGCAACCACTATATCTAGACGCTGCCCATAGAGCGGCGGCCATGGGGCACTGAGCAGGAGGCGGAGATGGCGAGGGGAAATGCGGCGTTGGCCGAGCTGGAGGCGATCGGACTGATGCCTCAGGCCACCAAAGCGGCGGCGAAGGAGTTTACGCCGGAGAGCGATCAGGAAGACGCCGGGATCGGTCTGGCGGGCCAGGTGGTGTATGATCGTTTTTCACCCCGTGTCGCCGAAGCGCTGGGCTTTTATGTCTACCGCCTCGTCGATCCGCGCAATGATGAGACCTTCTATGTCGGGCGCGGCGTCGGCAACCGCGTGTTCGACCATTTCGAAGAAGCCTATGACGCTCGTATGGGCGGCAAGCGCAGCGCGAAAACCGATCGGATCAACGAAATCCACGACACCGGTCAGCAAGTGCGCGCAGTGATCCACCGGCACAGTTTGCGCGATGATCACGAAACGGGGATGCTCGAAGCCGCGCTGATCGAGGCCTATCCGAACCTTACCAACCAAGTCGCCGGCGAGGGGACGACAAAGCTCGGCGCTCGCAGCGTCGACAAGGCGATCGCGCAATATGATATGCCGCCCGCGCCGGTGCATAAGGAGAAGTGCCTGATCCTCTCCCTAAGCCGCCGCTGGCCGATCGAGGATGATGACGCGCCGTTCGCCTGGCGCGATATCTATCAGCTCGCCCGCTATGGCTGGCGGCTGGATGTCAAACGCGCGCAGAAGGCTGAGTTTGTCGTGGCCTATGCGCGCGGTGTGATCCGAGCCGTATTCACTGCGAATGAGTGGCTCGACTGCCGCGATCCGGTCTTTGCCGGCTATCCGCAGCCAACGAAATCGCCCGCCTATGGCTTCGTCGGCTCTCCTGCGCCTTGGTTTGTCGAGAGCGAATGGGTTGGACGCCGCATTCCTGACAAGCTGCGGGCCCGGTTCGGCCGGCGCGTTCGCTATGTGAACATTTGACCATGGACGCGCGGCGGGGCATTTGCTCGCCCCGCCCAGCCCTGGCGCTGCGGGCGCAAAATGGGTATCGGTGAACAGGATGTCGGACGCGACGACGACGCTAAATGCTTCAACAGCACCGGCATGATCTGAGCTGTATCGCCCCGCATCGGCGGCAACACCTCGAATTTCTCGCCCCCGAGAGCCCGCGCGCCCTCCTGAGGCTCCGGCGCGGACCAACTGGCCGGCAACGCGTCGCCAAACGCCGCTTTGCGTTGTTCAAACATCGGGCGCCCCATTTTGCCCAACATCGGCGCCGCCCGCCGCCTCTATGATGAGAAAAAGGGGCGCTGTTAACGCGTCCTTTAGCCTGTTCGTGCCCGCCGTTAAGAGCCTCTTCGTACGATTGCGCCACCTTGAGCGGTAGATTAGTTACTCCAGGGGTCAAGGCCGTCGAGCGTCACATTGGTGCGCGCTTGGATGCGGCCCGATAAAATCGAGGCTTAGAAGATGTCCCTTTCCCCAAATTTCCTTTCGAAGACCCTCGGCCGCGTCAAGCCGTCGCCAACGATGGCTGTGACCGCGAAGGCTGCCGAATTGAAACGGGAAGGGCGCGATATCATCAGCCTGGGCGCCGGCGAGCCGGATTTTGACACGCCGGAGCATATCCGCGCAGCGGCTTGGGCGGCGATCGAAACCGGTCAGACCCGCTATACGCAAGTGGATGGCATTCCCGAGCTCAAAAACGCGATTGAGCGCAAATTCCGCACCGACAACAACCTTGAATATAGCGCGGATCAAATCATCGTCGGCGCGGGCGGCAAGCATGTTCTGTACAATGCGCTGATGGCCACGCTGAATCCTGGCGACGAAGTCTTGATCCCGACCCCGTATTGGGTCAGCTATCCAGATATGACGCTGCTGGCGGGCGGCGAACCGTCTTTCATTGAAACCTCGATTGAGACCAGCTTCAAAATCACGCCTGAGGCGCTCAACGCTGCGATTACCCCGGCGACGAAGTGGTTGATGCTCAATTCGCCAAGCAACCCATCTGGCGCCGCCTACTCGGCGGATGAGCTGCGGGCTCTCGCGGATGTGCTGCTGAAGCATCCACATGTCTGGATCATGAGCGATGATATGTACGAGCATATCGCCTATGAACCGTTTGAGTTCGCCACCATCGCCGCGGTTGAGCCGAAGCTTTATGACCGCACGCTAACGGTCAACGGCGTATCCAAAGCATTCGCCATGACAGGGTGGCGCATCGGCTATGCAGGCGGGCCGGCGGAGCTGATTGCCGCGATGCGCAAAATCCAGTCGCAATCGACCTCAAATCCGTGCTCCGTCAGCCAGTGGGCGGCCATGGAGGCGCTGCTGGGCCCTAAGGAGCATCTGAAAGAGTTCCGCGCCGCTTTCGAACGCCGCCGGGATCTGGTCGTCGAACGCCTCAATGCGATCGACGGGGTGACCTGCCCAACGCCGCAAGGCGCGTTTTACGTCTATCCCTCCATCGCAGGGCTGATTGGCAAAAGCACCCCGGCGGGAAAAGCCATTGAGACGGACGAAGATTTCTGTGTCGAACTGTTGGAGGCCGAGGGTGTCGCCGCGGTGTTCGGCGCAGCGTTCGGCCTGAGCCCGCACTTCCGCGTCTCCTACGCAACCTCCGATGAACAGCTGCTGGGCGCTTGCGAACGGATCAAAAATTTCTGTGACAGCCTCTCCTGAACTCCCTCGCTCATGAGTGGCTTAGTTGGAGGCCGGGGATCACCCCCCGGCCTCTTTTTATGCGAACGGCCAACGAGAACTCACGCATAGGTTGGTCATAAAATTGCCTCCGCTACGATACAGTCCAGTTCTGAATTCATCTTACGTTTCGACCTCAGTTCGAAGGTCACAGAATGCGAGGACGTATGCTCAGGGGAATGATGCTGGCGGCGGCGCTGGCGTGTGCCGGTTTTGTCGCATCCACCGCCGCAGCGCAAAGCTGGCCGGCATGGTGCTCAAAGTCGGGTCTGAATCCGACGGAGCAAACAATCTGCGAAACGCCGCTTCTGCGTTCGCTCGAAAATCGAATGATTCGCGTCTATATCCGCGCGCGCACCTACGGCGTTGCGGGCAACCCGCGCTCATTTGTCATTTACCGCAACCGCTGCGGGAGAGAAGTCTACTGCATTGAGCAGGCCTATCGCGATCGCATCGCTGAGTTGAGAGACGCGCTGCGCAGCGTCCGCGACTGACGCTTATGGAATACGTTGCGTTGCAACACATGAGACGCTTTGATGAGAAACAGATCTGTTTCCATGAAGCGAGGACGGTTGCGAAGCGATGAGCATAGAGCGGGTTGTTATAGTCGGCGCCGGGCAGGGCGGATTCCAGGCGGCCGCCAGCCTTCGGCAGGAAAAGTTCGACGGCGCGATCACGCTCATTGGCGATGAGCGGGGCCTCCCCTACCAGCGCCCGCCTCTTTCAAAGGCCTATTTGAAGGACGGCGACGCAGCAAAACTCGCTCTGCGTCCCGCCGCCTTTTATGAAACAAACGCGATCACCTATGTTGACGGCGTAAAAGTCGCGCGAATTGATCGCAAGGCGCAGGTTGCGCACGCCGAAAACGGCGCGACCTTTCCCTATGACCATCTGATTATCGCAACCGGCAGCCGCAATCGGGTGCCCCCGATCGAAAATCTGGGCCTCGACGGGGTTCTGACGTTGCGCACGCTGGCGGACGCAGAATTCCTGCGGCGTCGCGCGCCGACAATAAAACATGCAATCGTCGTCGGCGGCGGCTTTATCGGGCTTGAATTCGCGGCGGTTGCGCGCGCCCAAGGCATTGAAGTCACCTTGATTGAAGGGATGGATCGGCTGATGGCGCGCGCCGTTTCCCCCGCCATCTCCGATCATTTCAAGGCCGCCCATGAACAATGGGGGGCGCGGCTGGTGTTTGGCCAATTTGTTTCCGCACTGCTGAATGATGGGGAGGGCCGCGTCGCCGGCGTGCGATTGGCGAACGGCGCCGAACTCCCCGCCGATGCGGTATTGGTCGCCGCCGGCGTCCAACCGAATGACGAACTGGCGGCCGATGCCGGGCTCGCCGTCCAGAATGGTGTGGTGGTCGATGCGTTTTTGCGCTCCTCAGACCCGATGATCTCCGCTTTGGGGGACTGCTGCGCCTTTCCAGAACCTTTAACCGGCGCGCAGGTGCGCTTGGAGTCCGTCCAAGCTGCAACAGATCACGCCAGAACGATCGCAAAGCGACTGACCGGCGCGCCGGCGCCATACAGCGCCGCGCCTTGGTTCTGGAGCGATCAGGGCGACCGAAAGCTGCAAATCGCAGGCCTCGGCGGCGGCGCCGACAGCTGCGAGGTCCGCGAGTTTGGCGACAGCAAGCTTGCGGTTTACTGCTTCAAAGACGACCGCCTCATCTGCGTCGAAACCGTCAACGCCGCCGCCGAGCATATGTCTGGCCGCAAAATCCTGAATGCCGGAACGCGCGTCACACGAGATGATCTGGAACAGTGCGATTATGACCTTCGCAGTCTCGCGAAACGATGAGGCGCATAAACCGACGCAAGCGGCCAGCGCGATGTGGTGTCGGAGGGGCCCATCTGGCGGCGCGCGCATCGCGATCGCCCAAACGCTTAGCGCGCGACCCAGACCGCGTTGAAATGGTGATAGCGGGTCGGCAAGACATCCAACCCGCGCAAACGGGGCGCTGCGAGCTTTAAGACCGGCGCCCACACCGGCTGCGCCATCACTGCATCGGACTGCAACATGCGCTGGACTGGACGCATCGCTCGCCGCCGCGCCCGAATGTTGATCAGCGCCTCCGCCTTCGCCAGCGCTTTGTCAAAATCGGGGCGCGCATATCCGGTTTCATTCCAAGCGGCGCCGCTGCGATAGCCCAAGGCCAGCGCCATGGTGCCGAGCGGCCGATGGGTCCATTGCGTCAGACCAAACGGCGTCGCTTTCCAGTTCCGCCGATACTCCTCGGCGGAGACGCGTTTTACCGAGATCCGAATATTCGCCGCCGCCGCCTGTTCCGCAAGCAAGGTGGCGGTGCGCACTTCCCAAACACCTGAGGTCGCGCCGACTTCCAGCGTCAGATCAATCCCGTCGCGATATCCGGCGCTGCGCAACAGCGCGCGCGCCTTGGCTATATTCTGGGCCGGACGCGGAAGCCGGTAATAGTCGGGATGACGCGGCGCGACATGGTGATGCTCCGCCGCGCGCCCGCGCCCAGCGAAAACACGCTTCGGATACTCCTCCGGCGCGCAGCTCAACTGCACCGCCTTGCGCAGGAAAGGATTGTCGAAAGGCGCAGCGTCGAGCCGCATCCGCATGCAGCCGGTTTGGGCCGAATCAGCGCTGAGCACTTTGGCCTTAACGCCCGCCTTCTCGGCGCCCGCGGCGGCGTCGACATCAATCTCAGATGCGAGATCCACTCGACCACTCAGCACCGCCGCCGCCGCACTTTCACCAGCGCTCTCGATATGGACATATCGGATTTCATCCAACCAGCCTGGACCGACATGGCGCGCCCGGCCGCCCCAGTAGGACATGCCGCCTTCGAGCCGGCGATGACGCAAGACCGCGCGCTCGCCCGGCGTGAGCTCGGTCAGCACGTATGCGCCGGTCCCGTCCACCCGCCGTCCCTTCTTCAGCGCGCCTAAAACATCGCCGTCAAAGTCGCGCGGCATGATAGCGGCGGGATAGTTGTGCAGGCTTTCCGGAATGGCCAATGACGGCCATGAAAGATGCAGGCGCAGGGTCGTCTCATCCACCAACTCAACCGCTTCTGGCCCTGAAAGCGCCGCCAGCAGCGCGCGATTGGAGGAGCCGACCGTCGGATCCAGCCAGCGTGCAAAGTTAAACTGCGCATCAGCGGCGGTAAACCGCGCGCCAGAACGCCAAAACACGTCATCGCGCAGCCGGAATGTCCAAACGGTCAAATCACGGGACGCCGCCCAGCCAGCCGCAAGCATCGGACGGGTGATGTCATCCGCGCCGGTTATGGTGAGATATTCATTCTGATGCCGAAGGATGTTGGACTGAGCCACCCATTCAAACTGCGCCGGGTCGCCGATCGACCCGACCGGCATCGCGCAAGTCAGCGCGCCGCCGAACTTTGGCCCTGCGGCCTTGGCCACCGCCGACTGCGCTTTGGCCGGCCCGTCGCCCGGCCCAAGAACCGATGTGGCGAAGGCGCCTGCCGCGCCCACGCCAAGCCCCAATACTGCAGCGACGCGTAGAAAACTGCGGCGATCCAGGTCGCCGCTTTTCAGCGCATCAACGGCCTCTTCCATACGGGCGTGACCGCGTTTCAGAAAATTTTCAGCGCTGACGCCCTCCGCGCGGCCAGACGCCACCGCCCGTTCTGCTTGCGCGTCGCGGGTCATCAATGGGGCTTCATGCGTCATGCGCGCCGGATCTGCGCCGGCGACGCGCCGAGAAGGCATAATCTCTCTCCATGCGCGCGGCAGCTGCGCTTAACCTCAGTTTACGTTGCTGCGGTTCACGAAAAGCGAATAGACGGCGCAACCGATTTCACACCGCAATGCAATATAACACGCCGCAGCGCAAAATATTTAAGGCAATTTTGCGATTTGATCGATCAGGCGTCGCCGAGGAATTCCAGCCACGCCTCTTCGGTCATCACGGTCAGCCCCAACTCCTCCGCTTTCTTCAGCTTGGAGCCGGCGCCGGGGCCTGCGATGACGATATCAGTTTTAGCCGACACTGAGCCCGCGACATGCGCCCCAAGCGATTCCGCCCGAGACTTCGCCTCAGACCGGCTCATGCGCTCCAATTTTCCGGTAAATACAACGGTCTTACCTGACACCGGGCTTGCCTGCGCCGGCGGCGCGTCAAACGGCTCCGGCGCAACTTCCGCGAGCAGCCTCCTGACGCTTTCTTGGTTATGGGGTTCGCCAAAGAAATCCGCGAGCGCGACCGCCATCGTTTCGCCAACGCCGTCAATATCCAGCAATGCGCGCATATGTTCGCCCGCATCGGAGAGCTTGGGGCGCTTAGGCGGCTTCGGCGCCGCAGCTTCGGCGTCGGCTTCGGCGTCGCGCTCAGCCTGCGATGCGCGCCAGTCCGCCAGCGATTGGTGATAGCCCGCCTCCTGAGCGGCCCGCTCCGCGCCCGCTTGGGTCATTGCATCGGCAAAAGCCGCCCATTGCTGATATCGACGCGCCAGCATCTTCGCCGACCCCTCGCCGACATGGCGCACGCCGAGCGAGAAAATGAACTTGTCCAGCGGCAAGCCTTTACGCGCCGCAATCGCTTCAAACAGCTTTTGCGCCGAACGCTCCCCCCATCCCTCGCGATTTTTCAGCTGGCTCGGCTGACCGGCGCCATAACGCGTCTCCAGCGTATAGATGTCCGCTGGTTGTAAGATCCATTTATCCTGGAACAGCGCCTCGACCTGCTTCGCGCCCAGCCCGTCGATATCGACTGCATCGCGGCTGACGAAGTGTTTCAACCGCTCAACCGCCTGCGCGGGGCAGGTCAACCCGCCTGTGCACCGGGTCACGGACTCGCCCGGCTCCCGCCGCGCGGCGCTGCCGCATTCAGGGCAGATCTCGGGAAACCGATAGGGTTCGGCCGCCTCTGGACGCTGCGCCAGATCCAGATCCACGATCTGCGGGATCACATCGCCCGCGCGCTGCACGGTCACAACGTCGCCAATGCGCAGATCGCGGCCCTCGCGAATAGGCGCGCCGTCGCTGCCCACGCCCGCGATATAGTCGGCATTGTGAAGCGTCGCGTTCGACACGACGACGCCGCCCACCGTGACCGGCCGCAACCGCGCCACCGGCGTCAGGCTCCCGGTCCGCCCAACCTGGATCTCGATCGCCTCCAAGATGGTTTGGGCCTGCTCGGCGGGGAATTTATGCGCTGTCGCCCAACGCGGCGTGCGCGACCGAAACCCCAGCCGCTCCTGCAAATCGAGGCGATCTACTTTGTAAACAACCCCGTCGATATCGTAATCAAGCGCCGCACGTTCGGCGCCAATCGCTTGATAATGGGCGAGCAACGCCTCCGCATCCGCGCATCGCCGCGTCAGCGGATTAACGGAAAAGCCCCACTCCTTGAAATGCGCCAGCACCCCCATCTGCGTATCGGCCGGCAGATCCGACGCCGCGCCCCAGCTGTAGGCGAAAAAACGCAGCGGACGTTCAGCCGTGATCGCGGAATCGAGCTGGCGGAGCGAACCCGCTGCGGCGTTGCGAGGATTGGCAAATGTCTTCGCGCCCTTTTCCGCCTGCCGCGCGTTCAACGCCGCGAAATCGGATTTTGACATATAGACCTCGCCGCGAACCTCGAACAGGTCCGGCGCGCGATCGGGCAGCTCGGTTGGGATATCCGCAATGGTGCGCGCATTGCGCGTCACATCCTCGCCCACCGCCCCGTCGCCGCGGGTGGCGGCCAAGGTCAGCTGACGGTTTTCATATCGGAGCGAGAGAGAGAGCCCGTCAATTTTCGGTTCGGCGGCAAAAGCGAGCGCCGCCTCCGGCGCGAGCGAGAGGTAGCGCCGAACCGATGCGACGAAGTCCGACAGCTCCTCAGCATCGAACACATTGCCAAGCGACAGCATCGGAACCGCGTGCTCCGCTTTCGCAAACCCGTCGGCCGGCGCGGCGCCGACACGGTTCGAGGGGCTGTCATCGCGGCGCAGCTCCGGGAAGCGGGCCTCAATCGCGGCGTTGCGCGCCCGAAGCGCATCGTAATCCGCGTCCGAGATCTCCGGCGCATCGCGCTGGAAATACGCCGCGTCCGCCGCGGCGATTTCCGCCGCCAACCGCGCGAGTTCAGCTTCCGCCGCCGCAACGTCCAATTCCTCGACAGACGTCAATTTGGGCTCCGCCATACCGTCCTCACTCGCTTTTTTGGAGAGTGGTCATGCTCTGTTCCCAAACGCCGGTCAAGCCGCAGCTTGACCTGACCCGCCGCCATCAGTCTAGTAGCCGCTCACATTCACCTCTTGGGGGGCCCGACGCGCGGGCTGAGATGCGAGCGACCGTTCGCGTACCCATGGAACCTGATCCGGATCGCACCGGCGGAGGGAAGAGGATGCAACGCGCCGAATCGGCCCCGCAGGCGGCCGCGACATCACCCCATGCGCCAAGCCTATGGCTCGAGCAGCTGCATGTCCGCTCCAAGGACGGCGCTCGGCTTGTAGGCCCGGTCGATCTTTCGTTGCCAGGCGGCCGCTGGACAGCGCTTCTGGGCCGCTCGGGCGCTGGCAAAAGCTCGATTCTGCGCGCCATCGCCGGCCTTATCCATCCGGAGCAGCTTGAGGGCGCCATACGCTGCACGGATGGCGCGCCGCTTACGGGCCGGATCGCCTGGATGGCGCAGGACCCGTTATTGGCGCCCTGGCTGACGGTCAAAGCCAATGTCGCGATGGGCGATCGGCTGCGCGGCGCGCCAACGCGGCATCAGGACGCCGCTGAGGCGCTGGCGGCGGTGGGACTCGCCTCATACGCGAGCAGAATGCCCGATGCTCTTTCCGGCGGCGAGCGCCAGCGGGTCGCGCTCGCCCGCACCCTTTATGAAGACCGCGCGGTTGCGCTGCTGGACGAGCCTTTCTCCGCCCTCGACGCGCTGACGCGCGATGAAGTATCGGCGCTGGCGGCGGAGAAGCTCGCAGGCCGCACGGTTTTACATGTGACCCATGATCCGTTTGAAGCGGCGCGCCTCGCGGACAAAATCGTCATCCTCTCCGCCAAGGGCGATCACCTTGAGGAGGCCGAGCTTGGCCCAGCCGGCGACCTTCCGGCCCCCCGATCGCCGGAGTCGGAGACCTGCTTTGAACTCGCCGCCAAGCTCCGCCGCCGCCTCGCGGAGATGGAGACGACGCCATGACCGCCGGCCGCATTCTCCGCCCGCTGACGCTTTTGCTGTTGGTGCTGATCGGCTGGCGGGCGCTCGTCGCGCTTGAAGTCGCCCCGCGCTTTTTGTTGCCGGCGCCGGAGCATGTGTTGCTGGCGATGTGGACCAAGTCCCACATCCTCGGACCGCATATTTTTGCGACAGTCAGCGTCGCGCTGATCGGATATCGGATTGGCTCCTGGTTCGGCGTCCTCAACGCGCTGACGCTTGCGCGCTCGGAACGGGCGCGTCGATGGCTGCTGCCGCTGCTCGTCGGCGGCCAAGCGGCGCCCGTCTTCGCGCTCGGGCCGCTTCTGACATTGTGGCTCGGCTACGGGCCCGCAGCCAAGATCGTGATGACGGCGCTCGTCGTCTATTTTCCTGTCACCGCGTCTTTCTATTACGGCCTCAGCAGCGTCGATCCGCGGCTTATTGAGATCGGCCGCGTCATGGGTGCGGACGCGCGGACGGAACTCTGGCGCCTGCGCGTTCCCGCCGCGGCGCCCGCGCTCGCCTCTGGTCTGCGGATGGCCGCCGTCTTCGCGCCGATTTCCGCGCTTGTGGGCGAAATGACCGGCAGCGCCGTTGGCCTCGGCTATTTGATGAAGGACGCGATTGCGCGCGGCAAACCGGAGCTTGCTTTCGCCGCCCTGTTCGCCCTCGCCCTGTTCGGCGTGCTGTTCCACGCGCTGGTGCGCTACTGGACCGCGCGCGCCACTTCCTGGGCGCCCGAGGCGGCGCCCGCTCACTAACCTCGCATCTGGAAGGACGTACGATGTTTCGCACGCTGCTCGCAGCCGGCGCCGCGGCGCTGATCAGCCTCGCCGGCGCTCCGGCGATCGCCAAAGACAAACTAACGGTGCTGCTGGATTGGTTCGTCAATCCGGATCACGGCCCCCTGATCATCGCCGCGCAGAAGGGCTATTTCACCGCGGCCGGCCTCGAGGTTGAGCTGATCGCACCGGCGGACCCGTCGCTGCCCCCCCGAATGGTCGCGGCTGGCAAAGCGGACGTCGCGATTTCGTATCAGCCGCAATTGCACCTGCAAAAAGAAGCTGGGCTCGATCTGATCCGCGTCGGCACGCTTGTGGCGACCCCGCTGAACTGCCTGCTGACCCTGGCGGACGGTCCAATCAAGACGCTGGCCGATCTGAAGGGACGCAAAGTCGGGTTCTCCGTCGCCGGCGTTGAAAAAGCGCTGATGACGGCTCTGCTGCGGCCCGTCGGCCTGAAGCTGGACGATGTCCAGATGATTGATGTCGGCGTTGGGCTGTCGCCTGCGCTG
This sequence comes from Neomegalonema sp., assembly GCA_022760355.1. Taxonomy (GTDB): domain Bacteria; phylum Pseudomonadota; class Alphaproteobacteria; order Rhodobacterales; family Rhodobacteraceae; genus JALEGB01. The sequence goes on along the minus strand of JALEGB010000038.1, from coordinate 999 downwards.
ATGAGCGGGCAGGTCGACGCCGTCATCGGCGCGTTCCGCAATTTTGAGCTGACCCAACTGAAGCTCGAGGGCATGGAGGGTCGCTGCTTCTATCTCGAGGAGCATGGCGCGCCAGTCTATGAGGAGCTGATCTACGTCGCCCGAGCCAGCGTTATTGCGAAAGACGCCGCGAAGCGGGATGCGGTCCGTCGTTTCCTGAGGGCGACCGAGCGGGCGACGCTCTATATGATCAACCATCCGAAAGAGAGCTGGGAGCTGTTCAAGAGCTATAAGCCCGAGCTCGATGACAAGCTGAACAAAGCCGCATGGTTCGACACGCTGCCCCGTTTCGCCTTGCGGCCGATGGCTGTCGATCCCGCGCGCTATGCTGCGTTCTCAAAGTTCCTCGCCGATGCGGGCCTGATCAAGAAACCACAACCGGTCGAGACGTTGATTATCGATCTCGGCGCGCTCAAATAGCCGCCTCAGGCACAAGCGCTCGCCGCCCTGGCGCGGCGAACCTAGAGTGATTTGAAGTTAGATGGCCCCATCTAACGGCTCGCAAATCGCGACCAAACAGAGACTTAGAGCTTGTTGATGGTTCCGTGACCATCAACAAGCTCTTTTGCAAGGGAATTCTAGCGTGGCCCCGAACCAAGACCAGATCGACCCGCGCAACTTAATCACCGAGGCGTTCCGAATGGAGGGGCTGAGCATCGAGCAGTGCCGTTCGATCTTTCTCGATTGGGCGCTCGGTCTGCCGGAAGAAATCGACGCGACGGCGTGCGTCGCCGCATTGATCAAACGGCACGGCGACGCGCCGCAGGATCATCCGATGTTGACCGTTCTCAAAGAAGGGACGACGCGGCGCGCGCGCAGCCGCCCCTCCGCCCAACGTCGCCAAGCCGAATAACGGCCGGCTTTAGAGCTTTCGCCGATCAAGTTGGATCGGCTCCAGGCTCTAACTCTTTGTTTTGTCGCGTGCTGTTCCCGCCAACCGGTATCCACTTGGTCGGCGCA
>JALEGB010000037.1 GCA_022760355.1 Neomegalonema sp. | reverse complement strand
TTCATAGCGACGGTTGGACATTCAAGCTCCTCCTTTGGGTGCTTGAATCAAAATTCACCGCAAAAGTGAATCCCATTTATGAGTTTACAGCCTAGAACGGCGCGGAATAGGCGACCGTCTCGACAACACCAAGCACATGCTGCCGCAAATAGAGGCCGTTGGACGGATTCAGGTCCCGCATGAGCAGCGGAACGCGCCATAGATCCGTCGGCCGGTGATAGGCGGAGATCGCCATCGTCGGCTTCCAGCGTGCAATCGACTGCGCAGCCCCCTGCAGCGCGTCGAGCTCCGCCCCTTCGATGTTCATCTTGATAAAGCTGACGCGATCGCCGCCAAGATAAGAATCGAGCGCCATAATTGGAACCTCGATATCGCCGTTCGGGTCCAATTTCGCGCCGCGCGAACTGTCATTCACAAACCGCAGAATTTCCGACCGTGCGCCCAACCCGCTCGCAACCGCCTCGACGCGCGGCTCCTCCGCAAACGCGTCGCTCAATCGCTGATGGGTTTTCGGATCTGGCTCGAAGCCAATGATCCGCGCGTAGCGCCCCTTCACCCGATCGATGAACAGGCGGATTGTATCGCCGTCATAGGCGCCGCCTTCGACATAAACCTCATCATCGAGCAGCCTAAACATCCCTTTCGGGGCGTAGAGATCCGGATCGAGCACAGGCTCAAGCACGCCAACATCGCCAGTTAGACGAAAGCCAAGGATCGCATCCAGCGTCACCCGTGACGGGTTGTCGGCCAACGCCGCGTCGAGCTCCGCATAGCGGTCAAGATTGTCAGCGAGATCTTCAAACCAGCCGTCATAGAACATATGCGGCGGCCAAGCGGCGGGGTCCAGCGCCTGCAAGACGAGGAACAGGGCCACACACTCCGCGCCAAGATCATGCGCGCGATCGATCGCCGTTAGAGGCCGGTGAGACGCGACGATGACGGGCACAGCAGGGTCGAGCTGGGCGAGGGCGTTGAAAGGCTGAACCTCGCATCCACCAATCCGAGCGCCATGTCTGGCTGGGTTGTCGTCAACGATCGCGGCGACTTTCACGCCTTGCGCGGCGGCGAGCTCCGCCAACCGCGCGCCCTCGCCCGCCGCGCCGACAATCGCGAGTTCTTTCAGCGCTCCAGAGGCCAGCGCCGGCCAACGCGCGGCGAAAGCCCGCCGCATTTCTTCGGCGCCGCCGAGCAGCTCGATCTCACGCCGCCAACCGCCGACGCCGTCCATCCGCCCTTCAACAGGCGTCGCCAACTGCGCGTTTCTGGCCATCGACTCCTCCGCATATCGAGTTCAGTGTCTCCGACACTACAACATATGCGTGTTAAAGACCAGTAACGCTAACCGGCGCTTGATCACACCGCGCCGGCTCGGCGCATTCGCCAGATTTCCATCGTCGCATTTTTCAGCGATGGGAATCTCGGCTCATCCGTGCGTTTGCGCGCCTCATACTCTTCGCGCTGCTCCGCTACGAATTGGAGCCAGTCCGCCACGCGACGCGACGCTTTCGACTCTGCACACTCGCCGCGACGGAAACATTCATCGCGCAAAAGGTCCGAGGCGACGTAAAGATCGTTTATGCTTGTTTTCATCATGCGCTTTGCCCGACCGCCTGCCGATTATTTTCGGCTATTTTACTCATTCGCACTATCAGACGCCGCCGAGACGTTCGCCACCAGACAATGCGGACTCGTTTGACTTAGATCCGCACGCCTGAGTTGCACTGATACGCGCATTGGTAGAACAAATTAATAAACAGATAATTTCAAGAGAAATCGAAAGGGCATTCTCACGAAAGTTTCCGGACAGAGCTTCCAGCCTTCGCTTTCGGTCAAGTCAGTCAACACTGCCGGAGCGCGCTGCGACGAGCGCTGCGCGAATTTCCGATTTGAGCCGCTCCGCGACCAACTTGATGCGATCGACGTTAACCAAATCCTCGTGGACCACAAGCCAATAGGCGCGCCGCAAGCGCACCAAGTGCGGAATCACTTTTTGCAGCTCGGGATGCGCATTCGCCATAAACTCCGGCAGCACACAAACGCCCGCCCCGGCCAGCGTACAACGCAGCTGGACATTCAAATCGCTGCTGGTCAGATGCGGACGCACTTCAGGGTCAATCAGCGGCGCATAATCCAGCTCCGGATCAAAGATCAGATCGGAGACATAGCCAATTCCAGCGACCCGGCGCAGATCCTCCACCTTTTCAATCGGCTTCGCGTTCTGCAGAAACGCCTCCGTCGCATAGAGATACAGATCATAGTCGCCAATTTTTTCGCTTTGCAGCCGTCCGCGGCCGGGCTTGGACACAGCAATCGCCAGATCCGCTTCTCGGCGGGAGAGATTGAAGGTGCGCGGCAAAGCGACAATCTGCAGCTCCAGATGCGGGTTCTCAGCGCAAAGCGCGGTCGCAGGAGGCGCGAGCAGATAGCTTGAAACGCCAATGGGCGCCCCAACACGAACCGCGCCGCTAACGCCGCCGCCCAACCGCCCGGCGCTGGCGAATACCGCCTTCATCTCTTCTTCAATGCGTTCAGCGCTGGGCAGCAGCCTGCGGCCAACCTCAGTCAGCTCATACCCATGGGCGCCGCGTTCAAACAGCTTTGCGCCGAGCCTCGCCTCTAGCGCTGAGATCCGCCGGCCTACTGTCGCCTGATCGACCTTCAGATCTGCGCCAGCGCGCCGAAGCTTGCGCCGCCGCGCGACCGCTAGAAAATGTTTAATATCGTCCCAGTTCACCGGCCGCTCCTGATGCAAAAACGCATCCAATGCTTGCGACATCAATTCTTGCAATGCAAATCCGCTTCGGGAACAGTTCGTAAAAATATTCCAAGCGTATCAATCTTGGGGAGGACGGGACGATGGACTTCGCGCTCACCGATGAGCAAAGCGCCATTTTTGACATGGCTCGGAGCTTCGGCGCTGAAAAGCTCGCGCCAAACGCCGTCGAATGGGATCAGAAAGGCCTGTTTCCGCGGCAAATACTTGAAGAAACGGCGCAGCTGGGCATGGCCGGCATCTATGTTGGCGAGGAGCATGGCGGCTCCGGCCTCTCACGCCTGGATGCGGCGCTGATCTTTGAGGGGCTGTCCGAAGGATGCCCATCTGTCGCCGCGTTCCTCTCGATCCACAATATGGTCGCTTGGATGATCGATTGTTTCGGAGACGCCGAAACCCGCGCCCGTCTGGTGCCGTCGCTGGTCTCGATGCAGAAAATCGGCTCCTACTGCCTGACCGAACCGGGATCCGGCTCCGACGCCGCAGCCCTTTCCACCCGCGCGGAACGGGTAAGCGATGGGTGGCGACTGAACGGGGCCAAAGCCTTTATCTCCGGCGGCGACTTCTCGGACCTGTTTCTGATTATGGCCCGCACCGGCGCGGACGGGCCCTCCGGCGTCTCGGCATTCCTGGTCGATAACCCAAGCCCGGGCCTGAGTTTTGGCGCGCAGGAAAAGAAGATGGGGTGGCGCGCGCAGCCCACAAGCCAAGTGCAGCTGGATAATTGCCTGACGCCGGCGAGCAATCTGCTGGGCGATGAAGGCAGCGGGTTTAAATATGCGATGAAGGGGCTGGATGGCGGCCGGCTGAACATCGCCGCCTGCTCCCTCGGCGCCGCGCAATCGGCGCTGGACAAAGCGCTGGCCTATACGGGCGAGCGCAAGGCCTTTGGCCAAACCATCGATCAATTTCAAAGCATCCAGTTCAAACTTGCCGACATGGAAACCGATCTTCAGGCGGCGCGCATCTTCCTGCGTCAGGCGGCCTGGAAATTGGATCAGGCGGCGCCGGACGCCACGAAATACTGCGCGATGGCCAAGCGGCTCGTGACCGACACCGCTTTTAAGGTTGCCGACGAGGCGCTGCAGATCCACGGCGGCTACGGCTACCTGGCCGATTACGGCATCGAAAAAATCGTTCGAGATCTGCGGGTTCACCGCATTCTCGAAGGAACAAACGAGATTATGCGCCTGATCGTCTCACGCGCGCTGCTAAAGGAGCGCGGCTGAGCGCCGCCCCAGCAGGAGAGGAACTCATGAAAAAAATCGGCTTTATCGGCCTGGGCAATATGGGCGCGCCGATGGCGGCGAACCTGGCCAAAGCGGGCTATGAGGTGACGGGATTTGACGTCAGCGGCGTCGCCGTCGAGGGCTGCGCCGCCGCGCCATCCATCGCCGCTGCTGCAGAAGGGGCGGAGGCGATCATCACGATGCTGCCGAACGGCAAAGTCGTTGAGGCCGTCGCCGCGGAAATCATTGCCGCCGCCAAAGAGGGCGCGCTGCTGATTGATTGCTCAACCATCGATGTGGCGAGCGCCCAAGCGTTGCATCAACGCGCCGAAGCAGCGGGACTGCGGCCGCTGGATGCGCCGGTGTCAGGGGGCGTCGGCGGCGCCGCTGCCGGCACGTTGACGTTCATGATCGGGGGCGACGTCGCCGCGTTTGACAGCGCAAAAGCCTTGTTCGAGGTGATGGGCGCGCGCGCGGTTCATTGCGGCGCCGCCGCCGCCGGGCAAATGGCGAAGATCTGTAACAACATGATCCTCGGCGTCTCCATGATCGGCGTATGCGAAGCGTTCGTACTCGCCGACAAGCTCGGCCTGGATCGTCAGGCGATGTATGACGTCGCATCAACCTCTTCAGGCTCCTGCTGGTCGCTCAACACCTACTGCCCTGCGCCCGGCGTCGGGCCGGAAAGCCCGGCGGATCGGGACTATAAGCCCGGCTTCGCGGCTGAGCTGATGTTGAAGGACCTCAAACTATCGCAAGAGGCTGCGGCCGCCGCCGACGCCGCCACCCCCATGGGCGCCGCCGCCCAAAAGCTCTATGAGCGCTTCGTCGAGCATCGCGGGTTAGGCCATGACTTTTCGGCCATGATTCTCGAATTAGCTGAAGCGAACCGCGAAAACGCGCTCGATCAGCTCAAAACGTAACCGCCCAACTTACTGTTCCGGGAGAGAATTGATGACCGACGCTCCACTCGTACTGTCCGAACGCCAAGGACGGGTCGCGATCCTGCGCCTCAACCGTCCCGACGCCCTGAACGCGCTCAACCGTGACCTTATGCTCGCAATGGCGGAGCAGATGAAGGCGATCGATGACGATCCCGAGGTGGGCTGCATCGTGATCACCGGCTCGGAAAAGGCGTTCGCCGCCGGCGCCGACATTAAGCAAATGCAGCAGCAATCCTTCGTCGACATGCATCTTAACGAGTGGTTCAAGGGCTGGAACGCCGTCTCCAAGGCACGCACCCCGCTGATCGCCGCGGTCTCAGGCTTTGCTCTCGGCGGCGGCTGCGAGCTGGCGATGATGTGCGATATGATCATCGCGGGCGACAACGCTAAGTTTGGCCAGCCGGAGATCAAACTCGGCATCATGCCGGGGATGGGCGGCTCCCAGCGGCTGACCAAAGCGGTTGGCAAATACAAAGCGATGGATATGAACCTGACCGGCCGGATGATCGACGCCGCCGAGGCTGACAAGATGGGCCTCGTTTCTCGCGTCGTGCCGGCGGACAAGTTGATGGAGGAGGCGCTCGCCGCCGCCGCAACGATCGCCGGTTATGGCAAAATCTCGGCAATGGCCTGCAAAGAGGCGACCAACCGCGCGCTTGAGCTGAGTCTTGAGGAAGGTCTGCTGTTCGAGACCCGGCTGTTCCATTCCCTTTTCGCCACCGAAGATCGGGCCGAGGGCATGGCGGCTTTTGTCGAGAAGCGCAAAGCCGATTTCAAAGGCCGCTAAATTGGGCGATCGCCGCCCCGCGCCAGTGCGCGCCGGGGCGGATCCTTCGCCTCGACGAGGGCAGAAAGCCACATGGCCGCCAGCGTCGTAAAAACAGAGTCGCCGTCCTCGCGGACCGAACTACGTGACGGTCGGGTGCTGAGGGCATGGGAACCCGCAGCAGGCGTTGGCGGCGCGCGCTCGCAGGCCGCCAACCGAGATAATCGATGTGAGGGGGGGCGGCCAACGCCCCAGGAATGACGGAAAAGCGGTGCGATAGCGATTTCGCCAGCCTGCAAGCTGTCTTGCAAGGAAGAATGGAATGGTGACGAATTTATGGACCCGCCGAGCAGCTGTGCTCGCGATCGGAGCCGGCGCGATCACCTTGGGCGCCCTCAGCAGTCTTTCATCGGCGCAACAGAAAGCCAAAGCACCGACGCTGCGGCCGGTGAAGCTGGTGCAGCTCACCGCTGACGCGGAATGGCCGGTGCGACGCTTTTTTGGCCGCGTCGTCGCCCGCAAGACGGTCGACCTCGCCTTTCAGGTCACCGGGCAGATTGTGAAGTTTCCGGTGAGCGAAGGCGATCGGCTGAAAAAAGGCGCGGTGCTTGCTCAACTCGATCTTGAGCCATACCGGCTGGCTTATGAGTCCGCGCAGCTCCGCCGCGAGCAGAGCGACCGGGCCTACAAACGGCTCGCCAAGCTCGGCCCACGGACGACATCCCAAGCGTCAATCGATGACGCCAAAACGGCGTTCGACCTCGCCGTGGTCGCCGAGCGCGAAGCGAAGCGCAACCTCGACAAAGCGACTCTGCACGCCCCGTTCCAAGCCTTGGTGGCTGAGCGACGGGTCGACGCGTTCACCACGGTCAGCGCCGGCCAAGCGGTGATCCGCTTGCACGACATGTCGGAGGTTCGGGTCCAGATCGAGGTCCCTGAAGTTTTGTTCCGCCAGGCTAGCGGCGCCCAAGACTTTGATATATCAGCGACTTTGGTGGGAGACACAGCCTCCTACAAGCTAGAGGCGCGCGAGTTCAAGGCCGAAACCTCTCGGGTGGGCCAGACCTTCGTCATCACCCTGGCCTTTGCCGACACTCCATCGGAGCGGCTGCTGCCCGGGGCCACGGTGACCGTGACCACTGCGCCGAAAGCGAAGGCCTCAACGCTTTATCTGCCGCCCAGCGCACTGATATTCTCGCCCGATCGCAAACCCAGCGTGCTGGTGTTCCAACCGGATAAGGCGGCCAGCAGCGACGCAACCGGCGAAGTGGGCGTGGTGAAGAAAGTCGATGTGCAGATCGACGCCAATCACCATGGGCGGATTAAAGTGCTCTCAGGCGTCAAAGTCGGCGACCGGATTGTCGCAGCGGGAGCGCCCGACCTAACCGACGGCGCACAGGTGCGTGTCTATAAGGGATTGAACAAGTGAGCGCGGCCCCTTCGCGCAGCAGCGGCGTCGCGCGCGCGGCCATCGATCGCCCGCTCTTCACTTGGATCTTGATGATCAGCTGCTTGCTCGGCGGGATCTGGGGCTTTGTGAGCCTCGGCCGGCTCGAGGATCCGGCGTTCACCATCAAACAGGCGACGGTCATCACCCTCTATCCCGGCGCGTCGGCCGCTGAGGTGGCGAAGGAAATCTCCGAACCGCTTGAGGCGGAGATCCAGGGCATGGCGGAGGTCGACACGCTAACATCGACGAACCGCCCTGGCGTTTCGCTGATCCAGGTCGATATTAAATCGACTGTCGGCCCAGAAAAACTTCCCGATGTTTGGGCGAAGCTCCGCCACCGGGTCGGAGATATCTCCGGATCGCTGCCCAGCGGCGCGCGGTCGCCGATCGTCAATGACACGTTCGGCGACGTTTACGGCATCTTCTTCGCCGTCACCGCCGAAGGTTTCCGGGACAAAGAAATTCACGACATCGCCACTTTCCTGCAGCGCGAGCTGCTCGCGGTAAGCGGCGTCGCATCGGTGGAGCTGGCGGGATTGCCGAGTGAGGCGATTTTTGTCGAGCCCATCTTGCCGATCGCAGTTAGTCAGGGCGTTCCGCCGAACGCCATTGCATCTGCAATTTCCGTCTCCGACTCATTGGTGGACGCGGGAGCCGCCCGTCGGGCGGGGGCGCGCCAGCTTCTGCGCGGCCCGGCGGGGCGCGACTCCGTCGCAGGTATCGGCGGCCTCTCCATCGGAGTCAGCGGCAGGGTCGTAAAGCTCTATGACTTCGCCAAGGTCTATCGCGGGCGCGAGGCGCGGCCGAGCCAGATTATCCGCTTTAATGGCAAGGAGGCCTTCACCCTCGGCGTTGCGGGCATTTCGACGGAGAACATCGTTGATGTCGGCAAGCGGATCGATGCGCGCTTGTCGGAGCTGCGATCGGAGATCCCGGTTGGGGTGAAAATTCACCCTATCTATCAGCAACATAAAGTCGTCGAGACGGCGAGCAACGACTTCCTGGTCAATCTCGCCATGTCGGTCGCAATTGTGGTGATCGTGCTGGCGCTGTTTATGGGCTGGCGCGCGGCGGTTGTCGTCGGCGTCACGCTGGCGCTCACCGTGATTGGCACGCTGTTCTTCATGGGGATCTTCTCCATCGAGATGGAGCGGATATCGCTCGGCGCGCTCATCATCGCGATGGGGATGCTGGTCGACAATTCGATCGTCGTCGCCGAGGGCATGCAGATGCTGATGCTGAGCGGCAAAAGCTCGCGCGACGCGGCTCAGGAGGTTGGCGGCAAGACCCAGATGCCGCTTCTCGGCGCGACGGTGATTGGCGTTATGGCCTTCGCCGGCATTGGCCTCAGCCCGGATTCGACCGGCGAGTTCCTCTTCTCGCTCTTCGCCGTGATCGGCATCTCGCTGATGTTGAGCTGGGCGCTCGCGATCACTGTGACCCCGCTCTTGGCGCATTACGTGTTCGCCCGGCGCAACACCGCGGCGGCGGACCTCTATTCCGGCGCACTCTATCGCGGCTACGGCGCTGTTTTAAAACGTACCTTGCAGATGCGCGGACCGGTGACCGCGGCGCTCATCGCCGTCACGCTGGTGTGCTTCTACGGCTTTGGCCTGGTGAAGCAGTCCTTCTTCCCCGACTCCAACACCCCGCTCCTCTTTGCGCATGCGAAGCTGAAACAGGGGACAGAGATCGACATCACCGCAAAAGAGATGCGGGCGGTGGAGGAGTGGCTGCGGAAGCGCAAGGAGGTGGAGTCCGTCTCGACCTTTGTCGGCGAAGGCGCGGCGCGTTTTATGCTGACCTACTCGGGCAAGTTTCCCAATCCGAGCTACGGTCATCTGATCATCCGGGTGAAAAGCGTCGATCAGATCGCGGCGCTTAAAGCCGACCTCGACGCCTTCGCCGCAACGCGAACGACGATCCCGGAATTTCGCACCGAGCGGCTTAAATTCGGTCCCAGCACCGCCGCGCCGATCCAAGCTCGGTTCAGCGGCCCGGATCCGACCGTTCTGCGCGCCCTTGCAGAAGAAGCCGCCGCGGCGATGAAGAAAGCCAATCCTCGGCTGGAGCATATCCGGACCGATTGGCGCGAACAGGAGCTGTCGATCGCGCCAATCTACGCGTCCGACCGGGCGGAAACCGCCGGCGTCACCCGCGAAGACATCGCCCGGACGCTGAAATTCGCCACAGACGGGATCATGGCCGCGCGGCTCCGCGAAGCCGACCGGCTCATCCCGATCTTCGTGCGCCAGGACCCAAAGGCGAAGATCGGACTGGGCGATCAGGTTATTTACTCCTCCGTCGCCAGCGCCTTCTTGCCGCTGGCGCAGGTGACGAACGGCTTTAAGGCCGAGCCAGTGGACACCATCGTCATGCGACGCGATCGGCTGCTGACCATCACTGTCTCCGCCAGCATCCCCAGCGATGAAACCGCGGAGGCGATGCGCAAGCCGATCGCTGAAGCGATTGAATCGATCAAATTGCCGCTCGGCTATCGGATGGAATGGGGCGGCGAGTTTGAAAGTTCGCGCGATGCGCAAAGCAGCCTGGCGACACAGTTGCCATTGAGCCTGCTCATCATGGTGCTGATCTCAATCTTTCTGTTCGGCGCACTCCGGCAACCGCTGGTGATCTGGCTGCTTGTGCCAATGTCCATCAATGGCGTTGTGATCGGTCTGCTGGCGACCGGCCAGCCCTTCACCTTCACCGCACTGCTCGGCTTGCTCAGCCTCTCGGGCATGTTGATCAAGAACGGTATTGTGCTGGTTGAAGAGATTGACCTCAAACGCGAAGCGGGGCTGACGTTCGATAGGGCGATTTTGGAGGCCAGCGTCTCGCGCCTGCGGCCGATCGTTTTGGCGGCGGCCACCACTATTCTCGGTATGGCGCCGCTTCTTTGGGACGCCTTCTTTGTCAGCATGGCGGTGACGATTATGGGCGGGTTGGCCTTCGCCACCATCCTGACTCTGATCGCGGCGCCGCTGCTTTACAGCATGATCGTCTCGCGCCGGGCGTGAGACGGTTGCCGCGGCCGCGCGTTCGGGCTACCGAGCGGCATGACGGATACAGATGAAGATCTGCTGGCCGAGGCCTATAACCGGGGCTTGGCGGCGGAAAGGGCGGGCGATCGCGCAGGCGCGGCGGCGGCCTACGGCGAAGTTCTGAAACTTGACCCGAGCGATCGTGGCGGCGTCTCCGTGCGCTTGGCGGCGCTTGGCTTGGCCGATGCGCCCCAGCGCGCGCCCGAAGCCTATGTGGCGGCGCTGTTCGATCAGCATTCCGAGGTGTTTGACAGTCTGCTTGTTGATCAACTCGGCTATGACGTCCCGCTGCTGATGCGCGAGCGCCTGCTCGATGTTGCGCCCGGCCCCTACGAAAAGTCCCTGGATCTCGGCTGCGGAACGGGCCTGTCCACCGAGGCTGTTGAGGATGTCGCCAAGCATCGAACCGGCGTCGATATGTCGACCGGCATGCTGGAGGCCGCAGACGAGAAGGAGCTGTTCGACACTCTTTTTGTTGGCGACGCTGAAGGGTTCCTCAGCAGCGACCGCGCCGAAGCCGGCGCGCCGTGGGATCTGATTATCGCGCTGGATATGCTGCCCTATCTCGGCGATCTGAAGCCGTTATTTGACGGGGTGGCGCGCCGCATCACGAGCAAAGGCGTATTCGCCTTCTCGAGCGAAACACTGCCGGATGAGGCGTTTGAGGGGCGGGACTGGCGCATTGGGCCCAAACAGCGATTTGCGCATCGGTTGGAGCATCTGCGCGCGCTGCTGAGCGAACGCGGTTTCGAGGTGATGTTCGAGGAGATGATCGTCGTCCGCTATGACGAAGGCGACCCAGTGCCGGGCCACTTGATTCTGGCGCGCGCCGCCGGCTGACGGCTCCGCCGGCCCCGCCGCTTTTTTCGGCGCGCGATCATCATAAAAATGATCGAGGCCAAAGATCGGCCGGGGCCCCCAGCGCCCACCGCACCAGGGTGCGAACTCATAAATCTGGTCGTCGCCAGGATTGCCTGAGGCATTTTCCGCCCTCGCCTGAATTCAGCCAAATCTTGCTCGATACTGACTTTCGTAAGCCCGCAATCGACCCAACCAACGACGCGCGCCGCCTGCGCGGCGGCTGATGCAATCTAGAGGCGCCCCATGATCCGTCGGACACTTCTCATTTTGGCCGCGCTTGTAGCGGCGTTCCCGGCTCTGATCAGCCCCGCGCTGGCGGAGGACCCTGCGAAACTCGCAGGCGTATGGAAGGGCGAAGGCTATGGCTGCTATGACGCGAAGGGCGCGCTGATCCCGTCCTATGAGCAAGTCCGCATCAGCTATAAGGACGGGGTTTTAATCGCGGTAAAGATTGACCGCACGCCTTGCCCCGGCCTGGGCGAAGCGGCGCGACGCGCAGGCGTGCCTTCCGGTGAGATCTCATGGCGCTCAAAAATCCCGGGCGGATCTTTCGCCTATGATCAAGCTTACGCAGCGGAATCGCACCTCGCCTCACCCACTGGGCGGCTTCTTTGGGCGCCCGGCCAGGTCACGATCAAATCTGACGATGAAATCGTTTGGCTGACGCCCTCCGCCGCGGGCAAGCAACCGATTATCTTTCGGCGCGGCGGCCCTGCGCCGATCTCCTGACCGCCGCAAGGGCCCAGCGGCTCGCTTATCCGTTGGCGGCCGCCTCCGCATCAAGCTTCGCCGCGCGCTGATAGGATGCGCGCCCTTGCAGCCGTTCCGCATATCGCTCCAGCAGCGGTCGTTTCTCGATCGTGCCGAACTGAAGGCCAAAGATGATATGCGATCCGAGATAAACGTCCGCCGCGGTAAAACGTGCGCCAACAACATAGTCCTTGCCGTTGAGCGCAAACTCTAGCGCATCCATGACGCGCCCATATTCGCCGTAGGCGCTCATGCCGCGCTTCTCCATCGGCATTTCCCGCCCCAACGCCCGATCAAAAACGCAGCTCTCGAGCGGGCCAGCGCCGAAAAACAGCCAGCGGTAATAGTCCGCCATCTCCGCATCACGCGGCGCCAAATCTGCGGCGGGAAAACGCGCGGCGATATAGGCGCAAATCGCAGCGCATTCCGCGACCACCTGCTCCCCATGTTCTAAAACCGGCACCTTCCCCAGCGGGTTCAGCGCGAGATATTGGGGCGTTTTTAGCGCATCGCCCAGCTGATGGTTCACGACCGAGTAGGGTTCGGCCGCTTCTTCAAGCATCCACCGCGCAATCGCGCCGCGCGATCTCGGATTGGTGTGCAGGACAAGTTTAGTTGACATCGAACATCCCGAAGGTTGGCGCCTCATGAGCCATGATCATCCACCACCAGGAACACATTGCAAACAAAATATAAACGTCGGCAGCGTAAAGCGCAGCCGGCGCCCCCTCCAACGCCCTGCCGTGCAGTGGGGCCTAGCTCGGAGCCCAGCGCGGTTTGCGCTTCTCAAAGAACGCGGCGACGCCTTCGCGGGCGTCATCGGTTTCCCAGGTATCGGCCAGCTGCATGATCGTTTCCTCGATCGTCAGCGTGTCGATACTCGGGCCCAGCCCTCGCGCCATTTTCTTCGCCGCAGCAACAGCGACCGACGAGGCGGTGAAATAGGGCTCAATCTCCGCCTCGACCGCCGCGTCCAGCTGATCCGCCGCCACCGCCTTCGCCACGATGCCGAGTTCCGCCGCTTCGGCCGCGTCGAAAATGCGCGCGGACATAAACACGCGGCGCGCCACGCCCTCGCCGAGCCGCGCGATCACATAGGGGGAGATCGTCGCGGGGATCAGCCCGAGCCGCGTTTCTGTCAGCCCGAACTTCGCCCCCGCCGCAGCGATCGCGACATCACATACGCAGGCAAGGCCAACGCCTCCGCCCAGAGCATGGCCCTGCAGACGCCCGATGAGGGGCTTCTTCAACTCATTCAGGCCGTTCAGCGTCAAGGCGAGACGACGCGCCTCGTCGATCCGCTGTTCACGCGTGGCGCTCATCTGCTCCCGCATCCAGTCCAGATCGCCCCCCGCGCAGAAAACGTCGCCAGCCGCCGCCAGAACGACCACTCGGATCTCGCTCGAAGCATTAATGTCGGCGGTCGCCTGAGCGACTTCGTCCAATAGCCGCGGGGACAGCGCATTGCGCTTATCCGGCCGGTTCAGGGTCAGGGTCGCCACCCCGCGCTCATCCAGGGTTAGGATCATCGCTTCACCGCGACTTAGCTCTACGCTCATTGTAATCTCTCCTCCCGAAAACTTTGGGCGAACTCCGCCGCGCGTCTCAGCGCCGCAGCGTCTAGGCCCGTCGTTAGGCCCCAGCTGGTCAACGCGGCGTGGACCGCTTCGGTCGCAACGTTGCCTTTGGCGCCTGGCGCGTAAGGACACCCGCCGAGACCGCCTGCCGCCGCATCGAACACGCGCAACCCACGCTCCAAACTCGCCTGGATATTCTCAAGCGCACGCCCGCCGGTGTCATGGTAATGACCCGCCAGCCGCGCCGCCGGCGCGACGGTCAGCACCGCGTCCAGCATCGCGCCGATATCTTCCGGCGCGGCCCGGCCGATTGTGTCGCCCAAGCTAACCTCATAGGCGCCCAGCTCGAGCAGCTGCTTGGTCAGTTCAGCGACCGCCTTTGGCGGCGTCGCACCATCATAGGGGCAGTGCGTCACACAGGAAACATAGGCGCGCATCGGCAAGTTGTCCGCCCGCGCCGCCTCCGCGACAGGCTGGAACCGCTCGATGCTTTCGGCAATCGAGCAGTTGATGTTCGCCCGGGAAAACCCCTCCGAGGCCGACGCAAAAATCGCGACTTCATCGACCCGCGCCGCCTTCGCCGCCGCATAACCCCGCATATTCGGCGTCAAAGCCGTGTAGAGAACAGCTGGCTTGCGCTTAACCCCCGCCATAACCTCGGCGCTGTCCGCCATCCGCGGCACGGCCTTCGGGCTGACGAAACTCGCTGTCTCGATTTTCTGAAATCCCACTTCGGACAGCAGATCGACAAACCGGATCTTATCCGCCGTCGCCACGTGCGCTTTGATGTTCTGCAGCCCGTCCCGCGGCCCCATCTCGAAGATCAGAACCTCATCAGCCATCGCCAGCCTCCTCATTTTCCTGCTCAGCCCGGCGACGGAGCGCCTTGCGAATGACTTTGCCCGTGGCGGTCATTGGAAGATCAGCGAGGAACTCGATCTCACGCGGATATTCATGCGCTGCGAGCCGCGTTTTCACATGCGACGCCAACTCGCTCTTCAGCTGCTCGGAGGGCGCATGGCCGCTGGCCAGCACAACATACGCCTTCACAATCTCTGTTCGATCTGGATCCGGTTTGCCCACCGCCGCCGCCATTTGCACCGCTGGATGGGCGATCAGACAGTCCTCAATTTCACCAGGGCCAATCCGATAACCGCTCGAGGTGATCACATCGTCGTCTCGGCCCACAAAGCGGAGAAAACCGCCCTCCTCCACCAGACCGCGGTCGCCAGTAATCAGCCAATCGCCGCGGAATTTCTCTGCGGTCGCCGCCTCATTGCGCCAATATCCTAAGAACATCACCGGGTCGGGCCGCTTCACGGCGATATCGCCCTCCTCGCCGTCCGGCAAGACGGCGCCCTCGGGGCCGACCACCGCCACCTCATGCCCGATCGCGGCGACGCCCATGCTGCCGCGCCGATTGAGCCCCAGCGCCGCGCAGGACGACACCACCATGTTGCATTCAGTCTGGCCATAGAACTCGTTGATCGTGACGCCGAGCACCCGCTCGCCCCACTCCAGCAACTCCGCGCCTAAGGTTTCGCCGCCACTGCCGACGCTGCGCATTTTGATGCCGTAGCGTTCTGCGTCGGGCGTCCGGCGCATCGCCTTCAACGCGGTCGGCGGCAGGAACGCGTTGCGGATCTCGGCCGACTTGATCAGATCCAGCGCCGCTTCGCCGCTAAACTTAGCGAACCGTTTCGCGACAACGGGCACGCCGAGGGACAACGCCGGCGCCAGAACGTCGAACAAGCCGCCGATCCAAGCCCAGTCCGCCGGCGTCCAGATCCGATCCCCCTCCTGGCCGAGGAAATCATGGCTCATCTCCACGCCCGGCAGATGTCCCAGCAACACGCGATGTCCATGCAGGGCGCCTTTGGGCGCGCCGGTTGTGCCGGAAGTGTAAATCAGCACCGCCGGATCGTCAGCGCGGGTCAAAACGGGCTGAAAGGCGTCGCTTTGCGCGCGCAACGCCTCATTGAAACACGCCACACCGTCGCTGGCGCCGTCGATCGATAAGATACAAGCAAGCTCAGGGGCTTCGGCCCGCACGGTGCGCAGCTTCGCCGCGCCCGACGCGTCGGTGATCACCGCCTTCGCTCCGGAATG
This sequence comes from Neomegalonema sp., assembly GCA_022760355.1. Taxonomy (GTDB): domain Bacteria; phylum Pseudomonadota; class Alphaproteobacteria; order Rhodobacterales; family Rhodobacteraceae; genus JALEGB01. The sequence goes on along the minus strand of JALEGB010000037.1, from coordinate 40,642 downwards.
CGCCAGACGATACGCGAGCGCCTCCGGCCCGAACAAACTAAAGAGCGGCAGCGCCACCGCGCCCATCTTGGGGATCGCCACATGCGCCGCCGCCGTCTCCAGCCCCTGCGGCAGCAGCACGGCGACCCGGTCCCCCTTTTCGATCCCTCGAGCGATGAGCGCGTTCGCCAGCCGGTTCGACAGCGCGCGCAGCTCCTCATAGGAAACGCGACGGGCCGCGCCGGCCTCGTCAATCAACATCAGGGCGTCGCGATCCGGCGCTTGGTCTGCCCACTTGTCGCAAATATCGACGCCGATATTAAAATGCTCAGGCACGCGCCACCGAAAGCCCTGGCGCGCCGCCTCAATCGTATCTGCTGGCGCCAGCATCACCAGCCCTCCCTGTCAGGCGCGGCCGGCGAGGATGCTACAACCAGCGACGCACGCGCCGCCGATAGGTTTCGTACGCCTCGCCAAACACGCGTTGCGCATCGGCCTCCTCGCCCGGCGCGTAGTAAAAATTGGCGATCAGAAAGAAAACGACGGCCGGCGCGAGCGCGCCGAGCGCATTCCAGTAGAGCGCCAGTCCGATCAGCATCAGGATGAAGCCGAGATAGATTGGATTGCGCGTAAAAGCGAATATGCCCGACGTAATCAGCTTTTCTGGATCGCGGAACGGGTGAATATTGGTCCGCATCCGCATGAATTGATAGCCAGCGACAAAAATAAGAAGCCCGCCGAGCACGAAAATCGCCGGTCCGATATTGTTGAAAGGCGGCGGTACTATCTGAGGCGACGGCGCAATGCTTTTGATCGCGTAGGCCGCCCCGGCGCTCACCAGCCAAACCAGCGCCGGCCATCTCCAAACTTCGCTGCGCGTTGGCAAGGCTTCGCGCAGTTTTTCCAACAGCGTCTTCATCGGCGACGGTCCCCTTTGCTCGGCGAGTCATTCAGCCGGCGCCAGCGCCAGAAGCAACTCGCCCTCCTCAACCTGATCCCCAACGGAGGCCGCCGTCTCCGCAACGACGCCATCCCGCGGCGCCGCCAACGTATGCTCCATCTTCATCGCCTCAAGCACCGCCAGCGCTTGGCCTTTGGAAACTTCAGCGCCAGCGACAACAAACACCGCTTTGATCACCCCTGGCATCGGCGCGGCGATGCGATCGCCCGCCGCGTCGCCGCTGTCCTCAGGCGCGAGCGGATCAGGAATGTCAAAACGGACCGCGCCGCCATCCGCCCGCACTTCAACCGCGCCGGGTAGCAGGATCACATCGGCGTCCAGATCACGCGTCGTCCCGTTATCCTCGATCCGAACCCGCAAACGCGGCCCGCCGCCGCGGACCTCCTGCGTTAATATGGCGAACCGCGCTGCGCCAAGCGGCGTCTCGATCTCATAGCCGCCATCATTGCGCAACGTCGCGCGGATCGACAGGCGCTCCTCCCCGCGTGAGAACGTCGTCGCCAAGCTTGCCGGCGCCCAGGCGCGCCAGCCGGATCGGGCGGCGAACGGATCCGCCCATCCCGGCTCCGCGGGCTTTGGCGCCAGCAGACCAAGCGCCGCCAATCCCGCCAGCGCCAGTGTCAGCTTCGTAGGTTCCGGCGACGCCGTGAGCGCCGCGAGATCGCGATCGATCACACCTGTATCGACCTCTCCGCGCGCAAAGCCCTCATGCGCCGCCAACGCCTCAAGGAAACGGAGGTTGGTGACCGTTCCAACAACCCGCGATGCGGCCAGCGCCGCGCGCAGACGGCCCAGCGCGGCGGCCCGGCTTGGCCCGTGCGCGATGATTTTGGCGATCATCGGATCATAGAACGGGCTGATCTCATCGCCGCTGCGCACGCCGGAGTCGATCCGGGCGAGCGTTTCAGGCAGATCGAGCGCCAACAGACGCCCGGTCGCCGGCAGAAAACCCGCCGCCGCATCTTCCGCATAGAGGCGCGCTTCAAAAGCCCATCCGTCCAGCCGAAGCTCAGATTGCCGCACAGGCAGCCGCTCGCCCGCGGCGACGCGTAATTGCCATTCGACCAGATCGAGCCCCAGAACAGCCTCCGTCACCGGATGCTCCACCTGCAGGCGGGTGTTCATCTCCATGAAATAGAAGCGATCCGGGCGCAGCCCGTCGCTGCCATCGACGATGAACTCGACCGTGCCGGCGCCGGAATAGCCGATCGCCTTCGCGGCGCGCACCGCCGCGGCGCCCATCGCCTCCCGCATTTCCGTCGTCATGCCGGGCGCCGGCGCTTCCTCGATCACCTTCTGGTGCCGCCGCTGCAAGGAGCAATCGCGCTCAAACAGATGCACCGCGTCGCCGTGATCGTCGCCAAAGACCTGAACCTCGATATGACGCGGCGAGGTGACAAACTTCTCGATCAGCACGCGATCATCGCCAAAGCTTGAGGCCGCTTCCCGCTGCGCGCTCTCCAAGGCGGCGACGAAGTCGCTCGGCGCATCAACTTTGCGCATCCCCTTGCCGCCGCCGCCGGCCCGCGCTTTGATCAGCACCGGATAGCCGATCTCCGCCGCCGCGCCGGCGAGGAACTCCGCGCTCTGCTGCTCGCCATGATAGCCGGGCACGACCGGCACCCCGGCCTCCTGCATCAGCCGCTTCGCCGCATCCTTGAGCCCCATCGCATTGATCGCTTGGCTGGATGGGCCGATAAAGCGCAGGCCCGCCGCCTCCACCGCCGCCACAAACGCCGGGTTCTCGGACAAGAAGCCATAGCCCGGATGAATGGCCTGCGCGCCAGCTTGCTGCGCGGCGGCGATAATCACATCCCCTTTGAGATAGCTCTCCGCCGCAGCGGCCGGGCCGATATGGACGGCCTCATCCGCCAATTCGACATGCAGCGCCCCTGCGTCCGCGTCCGAATACACAGCGACGGTCGCCACGCCCATCCGGCGCGCCGTCCGGATGACGCGGCAGGCGATTTCGCCACGATTGGCGATCAGGATTTTCTGAAACATCAAAGCGCCTCCAACGCCTGGCGGTGCAATCTGGCGCTGTCGGCGCCGAAACAACAAAAGATGATCTGATGGAGCGGCGCTGCGGCCGCTTGCGCGGCCCGCACAGCGATAGGGGCGGCGCGCTCAGGGGGGAAACCGTAGATGCCGGTGGAAATCGCCGGGAATGCGATCGAGGCGCACCCTTGCTCCGCCGCCAAAGCCAATGACGTGCGATAACAGTCAGCCAGCGCCGCCGCTTCGCCTCGATCGCCCCCCTTCCATACCGGCCCGACCGCATGGATGATCCAACGGGCGGTCAAGCCAAAGCCTGGCGTGAGGCGCGCCTCCCCAGTCGGGCAAGGCGCCAGAGCGCGGCAGGCCTCCTCCAATCCCGGACCGGCGGCGCGGAAGATCGCGCCGCACACGCCGCCGCCGCGCCGAAGATCGGAATTGGCCGCGTTGACGATGGCGTCGACATCCAGAGTTGTGATGTCGGCTTCGATGACGGTCATCTGCATCGCCGCCGCCTCACATCCGGAACACGCCAAAGCGCGTGTCGCCGATCGGCGCGTTCAGCGCGGCCGAGAGGCTGAGCTTCAGCACTTCGCGGCTCTGACGTGGATCGATGATCCCATCATCCCACAGCCGCGCCGAGGCGTAGAGCGGGTGGCTCTGACGCTCGAACATCTCCAAAGTCGGGCGCTTGAACTCCGCCTCCTCCTCAGCGGACCATGTCCCGCCTTTGCGCTCAATCGCATCGCGTTTCACCGTCGCCAGAACGCCAGCCGCCTGAGCCCCGCCCATCACGGAAATCCGGCTGTTCGGCCAGGTCCAAAGAAACCGCGGCTGATACGCCCGGCCGCACATGCCGTAATTGCCAGCGCCGAAGGAGCCCCCTACCAACATGGTGATCTTCGGCACGGAGGTGGTGGCGACGGCGGTTACAAGCTTCGCGCCATGTTTCGCAATGCCCTCATTTTCGTATTTCCGCCCAACCATAAAACCGGTGATATTCTGCAGGAACACCAGTGGGATGCGCCGCTGGCTGCACAGCTCGACAAAATGGGCCGCCTTCACCGCGCTGTCAGAGAACAACACCCCGTTATTCGCCAGAATGCCGATCGGCGCGCCGCCAACATGCGCAAAACCGCACACCATCGTCGGGCCAAAGCGCGCTTTGAACTCGTCGAAGCGCGACCCGTCCACCAGCCGGGCGATGACTTCGCGAATATCCGTTGGCCGCCGCAGATCCGCCGGCGCAACGCCGAGGATCTCTTCAGGATCATAGAGCGGCTCCTCCGGCGTCTCAAAGGCGATGTCGGCGCGTTTGACCTGGTTCAGCTTTGAGACCGCCTGCCGCGCGAGCGCCAGGGCGTGCGCGTCATCCCGCGCCAGATGATCCGCGACGCCCGAAAGGCGCGTATGGGCGTCGCCCCCGCCAAGATCCTCCGCCGAGACTTCCTCTCCCGTCGCCGCCTTCACCAAGGGCGGTCCCGCCAGGAAAATCGTCCCCTGATTGCGAACGATGATCGCCTCATCGGACATGGCCGGAACATAAGCGCCGCCCGCGGTGCAGGAGCCCATCACCACCGCGATTTGCGGAATGCCAGCCGCGGACATCTGCGCCTGATTATAGAAAATCCGGCCGAAATGGTCTCGATCAGGGAAGACTTCATCCTGGTTCGGCAGGTTCGCCCCGCCGCTATCGACCAGATAGACGCAAGGCAGCCGATTTTCGGCGGCGATCTCCTGCGCGCGCAGGTGCTTCTTCACCGTCATCGGGTAGTAGGTGCCGCCCTTAACCGTCGCGTCATTGCAGATGATCATCACGTCACGGCCCGAGACGCGACCGACGCCAGCGATCGCGCCGCCAGCCGGGGCGACGCCGTCATATAGCCCATGCGCGGCGAACAGGCCGACCTCCAGGAAGGGCGATCCCGGATCGAGCAGCCCGTTGACCCGGTCCCGCGGCAGCATCTTTCCACGTGAAAGATGCCGCTCCTTCGCAGCGGCGCCGCCGCCGGCCTCCGCCCATGCGGCGGCCTCCGCCACCGGCTCCAGCTCCTTCAGCATCGCGGCGCGATTGGTCTGAAACGCCTCCGAACGCGGCGAAATTTGAGATTTCAAAACGGTCATTCAGCGCCTCCGCAACTTGTTGCGCATGTTCTCGATCTGGCGCCAGCGCGCCCGATCGCGGCTCGCCGCCCTAAAAAGGGCGCCGCGCTATGGTTCTGTTTAAGCAGCTTGTGATTCTTGAAGGTGAGGCCGGCCATGACCCCGCTTCTCAACATCCGGCGCGACACGCGCCAAGCGCTCGGCTGAGACGACGCATCCGCCGTCTGAGCTGACGCTTTTGCGTTTCCATCCATCGCAAGCTGTATGGCGCCGCGGCCTGGCCGCGGCGAAAGGTCATGTATATTCGTTTTGTTTCGGCCTTGCGCGGCGACGAAGTCGACGCGTTTGAGCCGTCTGTCGATCTCCAAGGTCTCGCGCCGGAGACTTTGGAGATCGGTCTGTTTCGCGCCATCGGCGCGCTTGAAGATCGGCTCGCCTGTCCGGAGTGGATCCAAGCCGCCATTTCGGCCGAGCTGGCGTGGTTCAACGCCCATCTTGAGACGCCCGAACGGATCAGCCGCCCGGTGCGTCGGCACAAAACCCAGCGGGAAACGCCGGCTTTCTGTTGGTTCAAGCCTGAAGCCCGCGAGCATGTCGAGCGCGCGCGCCATCTCGCCTGGTTGGTCGAGGAGGCGGGCGTGCCGATCCGTGAGATAAGGGCTCGAAATCCCGGGCGGATTATCTGGCAGGACATCCATCAGATCGTCGTCCTCGCGCGCTGATCGCCGTTCACACGACCCGCGCCACTCGAACATGCGCCGTCACGCCGTTTCCTTGAACAACTCACGGCCGATCAACATGCGGCGAATTTCGGATGTGCCGGCGCCAATCTCATAGAGCTTGGCGTCGCGCAGAATCCGGCCGGTCGGATATTCGTTCGTGTAGCCATTGCCGCCGAGGCATTGCAGCGCCTCAAGCGCGACCTGGGTCGCTTTTTCCGCAGAATAGAGAATGCAGCCGGCCGCATCTTTCCGGCTCGTCTCGCCGCGATCACACGCGGTCGCCACCGCATAAACATATGCGCGACAGGCGTTGAAGGTGGTGTACATGTCCGCCAGCTTGCCTTGCATCAGCTGGAACTCGCCAATCGGCTTACCGAACTGTTCGCGTTCGTGAACATACGGCACGACCACATCCATCGCCGCAGCCATCAGCCCAAGGGGACCGCCGGACAGAACAACGCGTTCGAAATCGAGCCCGGACATCAACACAGCGACGCCGCCGCCTTCCTTGCCCAGGACATTTTCGTAGGGAACCTCAACATCCTCGAACACAAGCTCGCCGGTTGAAGAGCCGCGCATGCCCAGCTTGTCCAATTTCTGGGCGATACTGAAGCCTGCCATGTCTTTTTCGATCAGGAAGGTGGTGATGCCCTTCGGGCCCGCCTCCGGGTCCGTCTTTGCGTAGACCACCAACGTATCGGCGTCAGGCCCATTGGTGATCCACATCTTGGAGCCGTTCAGCACATAGCGGTCATTCCGCTTTTCGGCCCGCAGCTTCATCGACACAACATCAGAACCTGCGCCCGGTTCGGACATCGCCAGCGCGCCGATATGCTCGCCCGAGCACAGTTTCGGCAGATACTTCGCCTTTTGCTCTGGCGTGCCGTGTCGGTTGATCTGATTGACGCACAGGTTGGAGTGCGCGCCGTAGGAGAGCGCGATCGAGCCGGAGGCGCGGCTCACCTCCTCCATGATGATGGTATGGGCTAGATACCCCAGACCAGAGCCGCCGAAGTCCGGGTCAGCCGTCGCGCCGAGAATGCCGAGCGCGCCCATTTCCGGCCACAGATCCGTCGGCGTCTCATCCGTCCGATCAATTTCCGCAGCGCGTGGAGCCAGCTTATCCTGCGCCCATCGCCGGACCGTCTCGCGCAGCGCGTCAATATCTTCGCCATGGCCGAATTTCATGCTGTGATCGAACATCGCTGTTCCTCCCAAAGATCTGTCTGATACTTCGCCGAGCGCCTGTCATGCGGCCTCGGTCTTATTTTGACGGCCCACGCGCACGACGGCGGCGGCCATTTCTGCGTAAAGCTGCTCAACATCTGACGCCGACAGCCGGCCGCCATCGCGGTACCAGGTGTTGACGCCGGTCAGCATTGCGATGATCGCCATCGCGGAGACATGCGGCTCCGGCGCTTGCATAGCGCCGATGCGCGCGCCCTCGATCAGAATGTCTTTCAACACGCTTTCATAGTGGCGGCGATGCGCCTCAATCCGCGCGAAGTTCTGCGGCTCCAGGTTCCGCAGCTCCATGTAGGAGAGGAACACTTCGTTTGGCCGAGCCAAGTGATAGCGAATGTGAAAGCGCGAAAAGGCGTCCAACCGCTCAATAGGATCATTGGACAGCTCGACGGCCCGTTCCGCCCAAGCTTGCAACAGCGCCGTCATATGGCGCTCCAGCAGATCGACGAGCAAATCCTGCTTGGTTGGCCAATAGTGATAGAGCGCGCTGGGCCGCATATCGACCAGCTTCGCCAGCTGCCGCATCGATGCGGCGGCGTAGCCTTGTTGCGCGAACAGCTCAAGAGCGGCTTCACGCACCAAGGCGGCGGTCTCTTCGCCATTTGATCCAGGTTTGCGCGCCATCGAATCAACCTTTCGCTACGCGCTTATTGAACGTTCGTTTCATTATCGTGTCAAGCTCGCGCCGCGCCCCTGTCGAGCGCGCACAGACTTCCGGTCTCACCCCCGTAATGAAATTCGGTTCCGCCCAATCACCGGATATTGTTCCAACTCATAGACTTGGCCGTTTGCCGGCGCGCTTCGATCAGACAGCCAGAACACCACATGGCTCGCCACTTCTTCCGGCTGCAGGATCGCCCCGCGCGGCGCGAATTCGGGCGGCACGCGATCCAGCCAATCGTCAGACCGCCCCTCCTCGCGCTGCAACCGCATCTCGCTTTCCGTCAGCGTCCAGCCGACATTGATCTGATTGATGCGGAAATGAGCCCCGAGGGCCCCGTCGGCGATGTTGCGAGTCGCCGTCGCCAAAGCCGCTTTGCTCGCGGAGTAGGCGAGCAGATTAGGCGCGCCGCAATAGGCGTTGATCGAACCGATATTCACAACCGCTCCGCCGCCTGGCCGCGCCTCCAAATGGGGGACTGCCGCTTGGGTCAACAGTATCGGCGCACGCAGATTGACCGCCATCATCGCATCGAGATGCTCGGCGGTTTCCTCCCCCAAGGTCGATCGGCTGAGCAGCGCTGCGTTATTCACCACGCCATCCAGCCCGCCAAGCTTGGACGCCGCCTCATCAACCATCCGCGCGGGCGTCTGCGGATCCGCCAGATCGCCCAGCACAGAGACGACGCTGCCGCCAAAACGCTGCTCAGCCGAACCGAGATCAACTGCGCGGCGCGCATGGATCGCCACTTCTGCGCCCGCCGCCGCCGCGGCCTGCGCAATCGCGAACCCAATGCCCGAGTGCGACCCCGTGACCAAGATCTTGCGCCCATCCAGCATTGCGTCTCCTCCTCCACCCGAACCACGCCATGGCGCCGAGCTCAATTTAGATGCGCGACATCGCAACTTAGATGCGCGACATCGGGGTCTAAATCGAATAAATACGGCGCCGAACGGCGCTGAAGCCGGCCGTCTATCGGCTTCCAGCGCGCAAATGCAAGAGGGAGAGACGCCATGACCGAACATGCGGTAAGAAAGGTCGCGGAGAGCGACTGCGATTTAGGCGAAGGCCCAGTTTGGCTCCCTGAGGCGTCCGCGCTGCTCTTTACGGACATTATCGGCCGCCGCATGCTGCGATGGTCGCCAACCGAGGGGCTGCGGAGCGTGCAGATCGGCGCGCGGGTCGGCTGCTTCGCACCGCTGGATCCCGCCGGCGCAAAAATCCTCGCCGCAGTTGAGCAGGGGCTCGAAGAGATCGAGCTGGACTTCGCAGCCGGAACAGCGACCAGCGCGCCCGTCGCCAATGGTGCGGAGGTCGACGACGACCAGATCATGAATGACGGCAAAGTCGACCCGGCCGGCCGCTTTATCGTCGGTTCCAAGGCGCTGAATGAAGCCGACCCCGTCGCGTCCCTGATGCTGTTCGACGGCGCGAGCGCCAAAACGCTGCGAGACAACATCGTCATCTCGAACGGCCCCGCCTTTAGCCCTGACGGAAAGCGGATCTACTTCGCGGATTCTCCGAAGCGCGAAATCTACGTCGCCGCCTATGATCTCGAAACCGGCGAAATCGGCGCAACCTCCCGCTTCGCCGAACTGACGGGCGACTCTGGATATCCGGACGGCATGGCGGTCGACGCTGAGGGCGGCCTGTGGAACGCCCATTGGGACGGCGCGCGCGTGACCCGCTACCTGCCTGACGGCGCAGTGGATCGCGTTATCGCCACCCCCTGCCAGCGCCCCACCTCAATAGCATTCGGCGGCGCCGATCATAAAACGATGTTCATCACATCCGCCAAACGGGGCACGGATACGATGGAGCCGCTCACCATGTCGGGGGCGGGCGACCTCTACGCCGTTGATGTCGATATCCCCGGCGCAACACTGCCGCCCCTCAACCTAAAGGCTTGCTAATGTCGCTCTCCCTCGCCGAAGCCCTCCAATCCGCGCCCGTCCTGGCGGTTCTGCGCGGCGTGACCCCGGAGCAGATCCAAGATATCGGCGCAGCGCTGGTCGAAGCCGGCGTACTGGCGCTTGAGGTGACGCTCGACAGCCCGGAGCCCTATAAGAGCCTTGAAATACTGGCCGCGAACTTCGCCGATCGCGCCGCGATTTGCGCCGGAACGGTGCTGCAGCCGGACCAGGTGGGCGCAGCGGCGGCGGCAGGCGCTGCGACGATTGTGGCGCCGAACTTCTCGCCATCCGTCGTGGCCGAAACGGTGCGACGCGGCCTCGTGTCCGCGCCGGGCGTCATGACGCCCTCCGAAGCGTTCGCGGCGATCGACGCCGGCGCATCCATGTTGAAGCTGTTTCCGGGGGATGCGCTGCCGCCCGCTGCCGTGAAGGGCATTCGCGCCGTCACCCCCGCCGATATCCCGCTGATGGTCACCGGCGGCGTATCGCACGAAACAATCGGGGCTTTTCTAAAGGCGGGGGCGGTCGGCGTCGGCATTGGCGGCGCGCTGTTCAAACCCGGCAAAAGCACCGAAGACATTCGCGCAGACGCCCAAGCGTTTGTAGCCGCGGCGAAGGCGGTTTAACGGACGTCGGCAGTGTGCGCCGCGAGCTCCCGCGCGCACTGCTCGATCATCCATTGACGGAAAAGCCGGTTCGGTTCATGCGCCAAATCCTCAGCGCGCGACACGAGGTAAAACCCGCAGCCTGTGCGGCATTGCTCAACAAAAGGCGCAACCAACCGGCCGCTCGCCAGCTCTCGGCGATAGAGCCGGGGATCCGCAATCAAAACTCCGCGCCCTTCGAGCGCCAAGCATAACCCTGCCCCCGGCGTCTTGATCACCTCACCCTCATCCACAACCGCCTCCGGCGCGCCCGCCCGCAGCGCCCAGCGCCGCCAGGAGGCGCGCGCGCAGTCCGAATTTTGCGCCTGGATCAGCGGGCGTTGCGCCAAAAACGCCGCCGGACCGCCGCCAGTCGCCGCAAGCTCGGGCGCGCAAAGCGGCGTCACCTCCTCCGCCATCAGCAGGTCATGCAGCTTGGTTGAAACAACGGGTTGGGAAAGGATAACCGCGAAGTCATATTCCTCCGCACGCTCCGCGCAGGGCTCGGAACTCTCAAGCGCAACGCCTATGTCGGCATGCTCAGCCCGAAAGGCCACATCCGCCGCCTGGCCAAACGCATGCGCGAAAGCAGGCGACATCGCGATCCGCAACACGTCGCGCCGTTCAACTTCCGCCACATCGCGCATGGTCCGCAACATACCGTTAAAGCCGGCCATCACCGAACTGAACAAACGCTCGCCGGCTTCGGTCAACGCCACCTCACGCTCACCAGCGCGCAACAGCTGCGCGCCCAGAAGCTCCTCCAAGCGCGCCACTTGCCGCCGGACTGCCGCCGGCTGCAGCCGGATCTCCTCAGCGGCTTTTTCAAAACTGCGCCGACGCGCCGTCGCTTCAAAGGCCTTAAGACCGGCGAGCGGCAGCAACGAGCGGTTAAAATACATAGAGACCTCGCGATGCGTCGCTTCTGAGCAGGGCGGGGCGACAATTTGGCGACCACAGCCGATCTTCAGCGGAAAATCGCGAATTGCAACGATCTAAATCAAACATTGCGCCCCGGCTGCGCCGCCGGTGGACGCAGATGCGGGAAGTCGCCAAACAATTTAAAACGTTTAAATTATCCCCGGCGGGCCGTGCCGCCCCCTGAGTCTCGCAAGAAGGCAAGCGACGTATGAGCCTTGACATCCTCTGCATCGGCGAACCGATGATTGAGTTTAATCAACAGCCGGACGGGCTCTATAAGCCTGGACATGGCGGCGACGCCTCAAACTGCGCAGTCGCCGCGGCGCGCTCCGGCGCAGCAACCGGCATGTTGACCCATATCGGCGCAGATGCATTTGGCGACAGTTTTATGACGTTGTGGCGAGCCGAAGGCCTGAACCTTTCCCATGTCCGCCAAGTCGAGGCCGCGCCAACCGGCGTTTATTTTGTCACGCACGGCCCCGACGGCCATGAATTCAGCTACAGGCGGGCGGGGTCCGCCGCAAGCCTGATGCGGCCGGCCGATATTCCCAGCGAAGCGGTGAAATCCTGCAAGATCCTGCATGCGTCTGGAATCAGCCAGGGAATTTCCGATAGCGCGGCGGACACAGTGTTCGAAGCGATCGCGGTTGCAAAGTCTGCCGGCGTCAAGGTGTCCTATGACAGCAACCTTCGCCTCAACCTCTGGCCGCTGTCGCGGGCGCGCGCGATCATCCATACCGCCATGGCGTCGGCGGACATCGCCCTGCCGGGACGCGACGACGCCGAGCTGTTGACCGGACGCAGCGAGCCCGATGCGATCGTTGATTTCTATCTTGAGCTGGGCTGCAAGCTGGTTGCGTTGACGCTTGGCAAAGACGGAACGCTCGTCGCCACCGACGAGCGTCGGGAGGCGATCGCCGCCCTGCCTGTCGACGCGATCGATGCGACGGGCGCCGGCGATACGTTCGACGGCGCCTTTCTCGCCGAACTGGCCGCAGGGCGGGACGCGTTCGCCGCCGCCCGATACGCCAACGCCGCCGCAGCGCTTTCAACCCAAGGCTATGGCGGCGTCGGCCCGATGCCGACGCGGGCTGACGTTGAAGCCTTTCTCGCCACGCGGAACGACTGAACCAAGCGGCGGCGCCCTTGCCCCGCCTGTGCGAACGACGATAATAGGCGGCCAAGCAACAAAACCGCGTGGCCGTTATGGATATCGAGGAGCCGGGCGCCCTCTACCTCACGACAAAAGAAGTGGCGACGCTGCTGCGCGTGAAAGAACGGAAAGTCTACGACCTTGTCGCGGCGGGGGACATTCCGCATCGGCGGATCACAGGTAAGCTTCTGTTCATCCGACAAGAAATTCTAAACTGGGTCGATGGCGTCACCACACCGAACCAAACGCGGCCAGCCGTGCTGTGCGGCTCGCATGACCCGTTGCTGGACTGGGCCGCCCGAGAGTCCGGCTCTGATTTAGCGACTCTGTTCAATGGCAGTGCGGACGGGTTGGACCGCTTCGCCGACGGAGAGGCGGCGGCCGCCGGCCTACATGTCCCGGATGCGGAGGGATGGAACTTACAAACCGTCGCGGCGCGCGGTCTTTCAAACTGCGTGTTGATCAGCTGGGCGGTCCGGAGCCGCGGGTTCATCCTCACGCCCTCCCTAGAGCAGGGGGTGGCGGCCCTGACGGATCTGCGCGGCAAAAGAGTGGTGCAGCGGCAACCCGGCGCCGGCGCAGCCGCCCTGTTCGAGCAACTCCGCGATGAGGCCGGCCTGAGCGCGTCGGACTTCCTCGCCTCCCCCATGATCGCCCGCACCGAAAGCGAGGCCGCCGCCGCCGTCGCCGCGGGGGAGGCGGACGCGGCGTTGGGCGTCGCGGCGATGGCGAAGCAGTTCAACCTGCCTTTCGCGCCTCTCATGGAGGAGCAGTATGATCTGCTGATCGAGCGCCGCGCCTACTTCACGGCGCCCGTGCAGACCCTGCTGAACTTCACCCGCACTCAGCAGTTCCGGGAAAAAGCAGCGACGATGGGCGGCTATAATTTAAGCGCCGCCGGCGCGGTCCGCTGGCTCTCTCCTTAACCCGAACGCTATTTGCGCGGGGCGGCGTTGGGGAAAAACAGCTGTCGCCCGCCAATCTTGTAGGCGCCGATGGCGGCCTGCCCCTCCGCCGACAATAGCCAATCGATAAACTGTCGCCCCATCGCTGATTTCACATGCGGATGCTTCTTCGCGCTGACCAGGATGACGCCATACTGGTTGAACATCCTCGGATCGCCGGCGACCAATATTTTATAGTCGCGCTTATTGCCGAAGCTGATCCAGGTCGCCCGGTCAGTCAGAATATATCCGCTCATCGCAACGCCGATATTGAGCGTTGCGCCCATTCCAGATCCGGTTTCACGATACCAGCCGCCCGACGCCGCCGCCACGTCGACGCCGGCCTTCCGCCACAGGCGCAATTCAGCCTTGTGTGTTCCGCTGTCATCCCCGCGCGAAATGAAGGGCGTTTTCGTCTTGGCGATCTTGGCCAACGCCTTGACGGCGTCGCGCATGCCACGGACGCCCGCCGGGTCGCTGGGCGGTCCCACCAGCACGAAGTCATTATACATTACGTCGAACCGCTTCACGCCGAAGCCGTCAGCGACAAACTTCTCTTCCGCAGCCTTTGCATGCACCAGCAAGACGTCGCCATCGCCGCGACGCGCATTTTTGATCGCTTGCCCGGTCCCCACAGCGACGACCCGCACCGCGATCCCGCTCTTCTTCGTGAACAGCGGCAAGATGTGGTCGAGCAACCCTGAATTTTGGGTCGAGGTTGTGGATTGGACAATGATGTACCGTTCCTTGGCGACAGAAGGCGCGTCCATCAGTATCAGCGCCAATAGCGCCGCGCAGAGAGCCCTTACGTACATCCCAGTCCTCCCATATTATCGTTTTTCTGCGCTGAGCCGCGTTTCTTCGAGATAGAGGCGCCCCTCCAGCCATGCCTGTAGCGGCGCCGAGCTCGGCGCGGAGAGGCAGTGCGCCGCTCTTCCCGCTTCCGCGACCGCGCCGCGATGCAGAAAGACAATGTCGTCCCCTAACCGCCGCGCTTGGCCGGCCTCATGCGTCACCATAACGATGGCGACGCCGTCCGAGTGGGCGGCGCTGATCAGCTGCTCCACCGCCAGGGTTGCGGCGGGATCGAGGCTCGCTGTCGGCTCATCAAGGAACAGAATCTCGGGGCGACAGGCCAGAGCGCGCGCCAACGCGAGCCGCTGCTGCTCTCCACCCGACAACAGTCGCGCCGGCCGCCGCGCCAAGTGCTCCAGCCGCGCTTGTTCGAGCGCCTCCTGCGCGCGGGCGCGACGCTCCGACTTTCGGACGCCCGCAGCGCCAAGCGCGAACAGCAAATTGCTTAGGACCGAGCGACGCAACATGACTGGCCGCTGAAAGACCATCGCCTGCGCCCGCCGCGCCGCGCGATCCATCGGCCGCCCCCGCCAATACACGCCGCCGCCGGTTCGCCTGGTCAAACCGTGCAAACAGCGCAGCAACAGGCTTTTCCCCGCCCCGTTCGCCCCCAGAATCATCAACCTGCGGGCGGCATGGATGTCGAGGTCAACATTCCGGAGCAATGGCTCGCCACGCACAGTCAAAGCCAAATCGCGGGCGGCCAGCAACGGCGGGTCGAGCGACTGCGACACGGCGAACGCCCCCGTTTTGCTTCGCGCTGAGCCGCTAAACATAGGCCGCCCTCATCGCCGAAGCCCGCACCGCCATCGCGACAGCGTTCACCGCCATTGCTATCGCCAGCAACACAACGCCCAAAGCCAGCGCGAGGTTCAGATTGCCCTTCGACGTTTCGAGCGCAATTGAGGTCGTCATCACCCGCGTCACATGGTTGATGTTGCCGCCCACGATCATCACCGCGCCAACCTCGGCGACTGCGCGGCCAAACCCGGCCAGCGCGACGGTCAGAAGGCTGTAGCGGCCATCCCACAACACCGCCCATAGCTTCCGGAAAGGCCCCACCCCGAGCGACGTGAACTGATCCGCATATTCGCGATTGAGATCTTCGGTGATCTGCCGCGCCAGCGCTGCGATAATCGGCGTCACCAACACCAGCTGCGCAATTATCATCGCAGTCGGCGTGTACAACAGGCGCAGGGGGCCGAGCGGGCCAGACGCGGACAACATCAGATAGACGCCGAGCCCCACGACCACCGGCGGCAACCCCATCAGCGTGTTCAGCAGAACCGTCGCTGCGGTTCGCCCCGGAAAACGAAACACGCCCACCGCGGCGCCAAGCGGCAGCCCGATGCAACAAGCGAGCGCGACGGCGAAGAATGTCACGTAAAGCGACAACGTCACGATTTCCCCCAAGTTGGAATCCCAACGAAGGATCAGCTCAAACGCTGCGCGGAAGATCGCGCCAATCTCCGACATACCCGTCATTTTCTCCCTTTTACCGGAAACGAAGCATAAAAATGCGCAAAAATACAGCTTTGAATCCACAAACGGCGCCAGGGTGGGAACTCATAAATCTGGGCGAGCCAGCGTTCGGCAGGCGATGCCCAGATTTATGAGTTCTCACCTAAGTCGATGGGGGAGAGCGCGCCACGCCCAGAGAAGCCGCTTTTCAACATCTCCCGCTTGAGCGTAGGCTGCCGCAAACACGCTACAAAAAGCGGATGGTGGAGGATGAGCTCCAAGCTCGAGCCAAGTGCAGCAACAGCGCAGTCGCCGCTCAACTATTGGGCCGGCGAATTCTCCGGCGCGTTTGGTGATCTTGGCGCGCTGCTGCCCTATTCCATCGCGGCCATTGGCGCCGGGCTGTTGGCGCCAACGCCCGTCTTTCTTGGGTTTGCGCTCGGCTATCTGATGGTGGCGCTGATCTATCGCGCGCCGACGCCCATCCAACCGATGAAAGCCTTTGGAGCGATGATCATCGCGGGCGAACTCTCGGCGCCAGAAATCGCCTGGGGCGGCGCGGCGGCGGGCGCGGCCCTCCTGCTTCTCGCCATCACGCCGCAGCTCGCCAGAGCGGCGCGCGCCATCCCGCAGTCCGTTGTAACCGGGCTTCAAGCTGGGCTCGGGCTCGTGCTGAGCCTTGCCGCGATTAAGATGATGGCGGCGAATTGGGCGCTCGCCCTCCCCGCCTTGGGCGCGCTGGCGCTTTCCTTTCGCTGGAGCCGCTGCCCCTGGGCCCTGCTCACTGTGCTGGCTGGCGTGGCGCTGGGCGTCATGAGCCCTGCGGAAAGCGCGATCGCGCCAGAAGCGGAACCAATCGGGGACCGTCTCAGCATTGAGGCGGTCGCAGCAGGCCTCGCCGCGCAACTGCCGCTTACGTTGCTGAACGCCGTTGTTGTCGCGGCCGCCGTCACGCGCAGTCTGTTCCCCGCCGCGGCGCGCACCGTCAGCGAGCGCCGTCTTGCCGTCAGCAGCGGGTTGCTGAACCTCATCTGCGCGCCGCTTGGCGCGCTGCCAATGTGCCATGGCGCAGGCGGCGCCGCCGCCCATCACCGATTTGGCGCTCGCGGCGCTGGCGCCCCATTGATATTGGCGGCCGTTTGCGCGGCCGCCGCTCTGTCCGGCCCAACGTTGATTGCGCTCCTGACAGCGATTCCCGCGCCCATCATCGGCGCCCTGTTGATGATCGCAGCGGGAAGCTTGATTGCGACGCCTCGTATGCTGGACGCGCGACCCGATTGCCGCCCGGTCATTGCGGCGACGGCGATTGCGACGTTGTTTCTCAGCGCATTGGGCGGGCTGATCGCCGGGCTGCTGGCGGAGCATATCCGTAAAGCCGCGCGTCGCCGCAACGCCGCTGGCGGCCTCCGCCGCTAAGCCGCTGGCGGCTTAGAGCGATTTGAAGTTAGATGGACCTATCTAACTTCAAATCGCTCTAAGACAGCGTGATCCGCATCCCGTCATAGGCGGGCTCAACATGGGGCGGCGTTTCCGCCTTTAGCGTCTCATAATCCAAATCGACATGCAGATCCGTCAGCACGGCCCGCTTCGGGCGCGCCCGAGCAACCCACTCCAGCGCCAGATCAACATGGGCGTGGCTGGGATGCGGCGTGTAGCGCAACGCGTCGACGATAAACACGTCCAGCCCCGCCAAAGCAGGCCAAGCCGCCGCGTAAATCTCGTCCGCATCGGGAAGGTAGGCCAGAGCCGGCCCGGAAACCACGCCATCATCAATAGCTGCGATACGAAAGCCCAGCGCCTCGGAACCGCCATGGCGCACCAGAAAAGGCCGCGCCGCAATGGGGCCGCCCGCCCCTTCGATCACGATCGGGCTTGCCGGGTCGAAATGCTGCGGCTCAATCAAGTTCATCTGCAGGATCGGCGGATAGCTCGAGCCGACAGGGGTCTCAAATGTGTAGCGGAACCGCTCCATCAGCACGTCGCGCGTCGTTTGATCCGCCCACACCTGGACCATCTTGCGCATGGCGAACACCACCTGGCGCAGATCATCCAGCCCATGCGTGTGGTCTGCATGATCATGGGTGTAGAGCACCGCATCCAGCATCGCCACTTTCGCGGCGAGCATCTGCTGGCGGAAATCGGGGCCGGTATCGAGCAGCACCCGTGTGACGCCCGCGGGTCCCGTCCGCTCCACGAGTAGCGCACAACGCGATCGACGATTCTTCGGGTTGCTTGGATCGCACGCGCCCCAGAGCCCCGCCCCGTCCGCACCGCCCAAACGTGGAACACCGCCGGAGGAGCCGCAGCCGAGGATGGTCGCGACGAGACCGCTCATACGGCGCGCTCCGGCTGTCGGGCGGCTTTGGTGAACAGCCGGTCAAAATTCGCTGTCGTCTGCGCGCCGAAATCCTCGAGGCTCATATCAAACAGCTGAGCGCCGACTTCAGCGGTCAACCGCACATAAGCCGGCTCATTCCGCTTGCCACGATGCGGCGGCGGCGCAAGATACGGCGCATCCGTCTCAACCAAGATCCGATCAATCGGCGCTTTCTGGAAGATTTCCCGCACTTCATGCGCGTTCTTGAAGGTCGCGACGCCGGACATGGACAGGTAGAATCCGAGCCCAAGCGCCGTCTCCGCCAATGCCGGCCCGGAACTAAAGCAATGCATCACGCAGCTGAACGGCTCGGCCGCGTGCTCGCGCGTCAAAATTTCCGCCATATCCGCATCCGCATCGCGGCTGTGAATGATCAGCGGCAGCCCCGTTCGCCGCGCGGCCTCAATCTGCTGCGCCAGGCTCTCTTTTTGCAGCGCTTCCGTCTCTTTTTGATAGTGATAATCCAGCCCGGCTTCACCGACCCCGACCATCTTGGGATGTTGCGCCCAGGCGACGATCTCATCAACCGACGGGGCGGGCTCTTCATGCACATGCAGCGGATGCATGCCCGCCGCGAAGTACACCGAGCGATGCCGCTCGGCGATCGCCTTGACCCGATCGAAGCCGCTTGGCGTTGTGCAGATGCTCACCATCCGCTCCACTCCCGCCGCGTTCGCACGCGCAATCACGTCGTCGAGCTCATCGATCAACGCCGGGAAATCGAGATGGCAATGGCTGTCGACCAGCATGTGATGCTCCCTTCCGCACAGGACCTAATACGCGCCGGAATGAAATAAAGCCCTGATCCGCTTCAGGCTCGCAGCGCCGCCGAAGCCGTCTCCTCCAGCATCAGCGCCGTATC
This sequence comes from Neomegalonema sp., assembly GCA_022760355.1. Classification (GTDB taxonomy): domain Bacteria; phylum Pseudomonadota; class Alphaproteobacteria; order Rhodobacterales; family Rhodobacteraceae; genus JALEGB01. Next base: position 21,846 of record JALEGB010000037.1, on the reverse strand, counting down.
GAGGATCGTTCGCTCCGGGTCAAGATTGAGCGCCAAGGCGAGCTCAAGGCGTTTGCGCGTCTCGGAAGAGGCGCCGGCCCAGTGTCGCGCCGCAGCAAGATCGGGGGCCAATCGCTCCGCCAGCCGCGCGACCTCCGGCGCAGCGCCGTCCTGGTCGCCGCCGCTCCTTCGGCGGGCTCCAGTCGCGGCGATCCGCTCGATCAGCATCGGCCAAAGCCGCGCTAAGGTCTCGAACCGCTCCGCGCCAGCCCGTCCCGCCGCGTCCGTCATCAGCTTATCGAGCAGACGCCGATCAAATTTTGGCAATCCCTCATGCAGAGCGCACAGGTCGCGCCACGCATCCAGCCCGCCGATCGCCCGCAGCCGAAGCGCCTCCCCAGGCGCCCCCTCCGCCAACCGGGCCAGCCCCTCCGCCTCAGCAGCCGCGGCCCCGGCCGCCGCCATGATCGCGGTCGCCGCGTCGCTGACGCCGAGCGCGCCCAGCTTTAACCGGCGGCAACGTGAAAGAACCGTCGGCGCCAGCCGCCCTGGCGCATGACAGGTGAGCAGAAACAAAGTCTTCGCGGGCGGCTCCTCCAGCGCTTTCAACAGCGCGTTCATAGCTTGGACGTTCATATCCTCGGCCGGATCAACCAGCACCACGCGCCAACCGCCATCAGCTGCGGAAAGCCCGAAAAAACGCGTCAAACGCCGCACGTCATCCACCAGGATCTCGCCGCGGAACTTGTTGGTTTTGTCATTCCAAGCCCGCCGCAGCTCTAGCATGCAGGGATGGGAGCCTGCGCGCAGCTGCGTTGCGACTTGCGTCGGGTCCGCCGCCTGGTCCGCCAGCACCTTCCGCGCAATCGCGTATGCCGCCGTCGCTTTGCCGACCCCGCGCGGCCCCGTCAACAACCAGGCGTGATGGACGCGCCCGGCGGCGAAAGCGCGGTCGAACGCAGCCAGCGCCGCCTCTTGCCCGATCAGCTGCGCCGTCTCCCGCGGGTGACGCACCCCTTCCAGCCGGTCCGCGTCCTTCGGACGGTCCTCCTGCTGATCCTTCGCTTTCGCCTTCGACTTGGCCTTACTCACGCGCCCTCCCCTTGGCGACTGGCGTTCGCGCCGCGATGTGCCCAAGAGCGTCTATCAGCACCGCCTCCGCAGATTGAGACGCGTCGATGACCTTGCGACGCTCGGGCGTCTGTGCGGCGAGTTCAAGAAACGCCGCCCGCAAAGTGGCCTGAAAATCCGCCCCGAACCGCTCAAAGCGTTCCTCATCCCGGCTCACGACCGCGGCCTTGGCCCGCACATCCCGCCGCGCCGCCGCCGCCGCAGGATCCAGATCCAGGATTAAAGTCAAATCCGCCTCGCGCCCGATCACCAGCTGATGCAAGGCGTCGACCTGAGCCATCGCGACGCCCCTGCCAGCCGCTTGATAGGCGCGCGTGCTGTCGACAAAGCGGTCCGAAAGCACGATTGCGCCGCGCGATAAGGCTGGCTCAACGGTCTTATCAAGGTGATCCCGCCGAGCCGCGTTGAACAGCAGCAGCTCCGCGGTCGCCGACCACCGATCCGGCGCGCCGCCAACCAGCAGCGCCCGGATCTCCTCCGCGCCTGCCGATCCGCCTGGCTCCCGCGTTTCAACCACTTCTCGCCCGTCCTGGCGCAAGCACGCCGCCATCGCGCGGAGCAACGTGCTTTTGCCGGCGCCGTCAACCCCTTCGACCACCACGAACAGGCCCGGCGCAGGCCGATCCGTCCCGCCATGTTCCGTCGTCATTGCGTCGCCCTCCGCGCAGCATCGCCCTCACGCGCCTTTTCGCGCCATGCCGGCAGATCCGTTAGCCGCAACGGCCCCGTCGCCGCGCCCTTGCCGCCCAGCAAAGGAAACACTTGGTCGGCCAAGCCCTCGCTCTTCACGATCACGCGCCCAACGCGGGCGATGGCGATCTCGGACCCGTTGATCAGGGGCGGCGCCAGACGCTCAACAATGATCTGCACCGGCGCCTTGACGCGAACCGTCACCATAATATCAGCCCCAGCTCGAACCGGAACCGATGCGCCGGACTCGGAGCCGATCTCTCCCACAACCTCGCCCTTTCGCGCCAGCGCCACATTGCGGAAACGCGCGAACGCCCAGCGCATCGCGCGCGCCGCCTCGCGCGCCCGCGCGGCGCTCGACCGCAATCCCGCGACCACGATCACAACCCGTCTTCCGCGCCGCTCCGCCGAGCCAACCAGCCCGTAGCCGGATTCGCGCGTGTAGCCCGTTTTCAACCCGTCCCCCGGCTTGTCTGCGTATAGAAGCGGATTGCGGCTCTTTTGCACGCGCCCCGCCCAAGTGAAGCTTTTCTGCGCGTAGATCGGATAAAGGTCAGGGTGCTTGCGAATGATATAGAGCGCCAGCATCCCGAGATCTCTGGCGGTCATCCGCTGCCGGGGATCGGGCCAACCGGTGGCGTTGCCAAAACTCGATCGCGTCAGACCAATAGCCCGAGCGCGGGCGGTCATCGCCGCCGCGAACCTGTCCTCCGCGCCAGAAAGGCATTCGGCCAGCGCGATCGCCGCATCATTGCCTGAAAGCACGATCACGCCGCGCAGCAACTGCGCAATCGTCGGACGCTCACCCGGCGCTAGTCGCATTGAGGAGCCGGGCTTGCCCGCGGCGCGCCGAGACACCGCGCAGCGCTGCTCCAGCCGCGCCTCCCCCGCAGCAAGCGCGTCAAACGCCATCGCAGCGGTCATTAATTTCGACAGCGACGCCGGCGGAAAACGCACGTCGGCGCGCCGCTGAAACAGCACCACATTGGTGTGAGCGTCGACGATATATGCAAAAGGCGCCGCGACCGGGGCGCGCGACAGGCCCTGAGCGTTCGCTGATTGGCTCAATGCCCCGCCGAGAAGAAACAGCGCCGCGATAAGGGCGCGACGCCCCGTCCGAGCGACGGAGAAGGTGGCAAAGTCTAAACGCATAAAGGCGGCACTCCGAAAAGCGCCGCCCTGGGGAACGACGCGAACCAGCGGCGCGTCGCCCTATATCTCAGCCCCGGATCGAGGCCGCCATCGCAACGTTTAGGGCTTCAGCACCCGCGCGTCTGTATGCCCCAGCGCGCGCGCCTGACGCAAGGCGCTGGCGGCTTCCGGCATTGTCGCGATCGGTCCGACCCGCACCCGGTAATATTTCAGGCCGCTGACGACGACCTCATCCACATGCGCATCGCCATAAACGCCGCCGGACAGCCGCTCCCGCGTGAGCCGGTCTTTCATCCGGATCGCGTTCGAAGGGCTGCGATAGGAACCAATTTGCAGGTAGCGCGGCGCCGAATAAGTCGCGCGCGGCGCAACAACTGGCGATGGGGCCCGCGCCGTCGGGATCGAGGCGGTGCTCACGCTCGGATCATAGGCCGTCGCTGTCGCGACCGGCGCGGGGCGGCGAACGGTCGGCGTCGCCGCAGCCCGCTCCGCCGGCGTGGTTGCGCGCGGATCAAGCGGCTCAATCATCACCATGGCGCCGCCCGCCTGCATCGCGCCGATCTGCGCCGCCGCGTCCCGCGACAGTTCAATCGTGCGACGCGGCCCAGCGACCAGACGGCGCGTGATCCGAACCGTCGCCGATGCGGTGGTCGTGCTGTTGGTCACCCGCGCCCAGCTGCCCAGCGGCAGCGTCGGGTGCGCGGCGGTCATGCCGGGCGCCGAAATATCGCCGTCCCATGCGGCGACGCCGCTATGGACCGGCGTCGCGTAAGTTGGAGCTGTTGCGATGCTGGCGGTGGAGTAGTCTCCCCGATCCGCTGGCGAGGAGGTGCGGCTCCAGCGCTCGACAGACGAACAGCCGCCAAGTCCGACAGTCGCCACTACCAAAAGGGCCGCGGCGCGGCTGGCTGCGCGCGCACGCGCCGGATCGCGCAACATTGGAATCGTCGGCATCTAGTCCGTCTCCTTAAAGGTCTTCAGGCCGGACGAGGGCGTCATGTGTGTCGCTCAAAACAAGGCGCCGGCTCGAATATTTGCGTCGTGCGGTTAGCCTTCGCCAAATAGAGTAAATATCGACTTAATTCGGCCGGATCTTCGTGCGAGAGTTGTAAGGATTGGCCTTGACCGCCAGCTTCGGCGCGGAGAACGGTTGCGGACGCCCAAACGCTCTGCTAATCGCTTCCGCCCCGGGCTAGAGCGGAATGATGCGCCGGGACGGGTGGCAGAGTGGTCGATTGCGGCGGTCTTGAAAACCGTTGAACCGAGAGGTTCCGTGGGTTCGAATCCCACCCCGTCCGCCACCCACCGCCCCAAAGCTCTGAATTAAATATATTATTTTTAGAATCACGTAATTTGCATACACGTTTGCCTACATCTGTGAATGGTTTCAGATCGGGCTGCATCGGGCGGATTGTGGCCGCTTAGGCGCTTCGCTTCACCCACCGTCTCCCTTGAGTTCTTCGCTTAGACCAATCATCGCATCGAGCAATTTCGAAAACGCGCGGCGCTCGGCGATTGCTTCCGACGCGTAGCGCCCATGTTTCCAAGCGTTCCTGTTGCCCTTTGGCGCGCCAGTCGACTTTCCGCCATGTAGACGGCATCGGCCGTTCGGCATTGCCGGCGCTTGGCATGGCGTCCCGCGGCGGGTCTTGGCTCGGTAATCCCCCCTGAAATTAACCGGGTTGAGAATTAGAGATCTCTGGCTTCACTGAAGCAGGAGGCAAGCGATGAAAAAATCTCGGTTCACAGACGCGCAGATCATGGCGGTGCTCAAGCAGGGCGAGAGCGGCGTGCCGGTCGCGGAGCTGTGCCGCGAGCATGGCATTAGCAGCGCCACGTACTACAACTGGCGCTCCAAATTTGGCGGGATGGACGCCTCGTTGATGAGCGAGATGAAGGCGATGTCGGAGGAAAACCGCCGCCTGAAGAAGATGTACGCCGAGATGGCGATGCAGAACGAGTTGCTGAAAGACGCGCTGGGAAAAAAGTCTTGAGGCCGTCTCAGCGCCGGGAGATGGCCCAAAATGCGGTTGCGCGGCATGGCGCGAGCATCGCCCTTGCTTGCCGGACGTTCAGCATCAGCGAAACATGCTACCGCTACAGAGCGAGGTTGCGGGCCGAGAACCTCGAAATCTCGGACTGGCTGGAAAAGCTGACTGGCGCCAACCGGAGCTGGGGTTTCGGCCTGTGCTTTCTTTATCTACGCAATGTCAAAGGCTTCGCGTGGAATCACAAGCGCGTCTATCGGATCTACCGAGAGTTGGAGCTGAACCTCCGCATCCGTCCGAAAAAGCGTCTCAAGCGGGACAAGCCGGAGCGGTTGGCCGTTCCTGACCGGCCAAATGACACCTGGTTAATGCGCCGCCACGGCAGGCGAATGCACAGCATTCGCTGAGAGTGGATTTTATGTCGGATCAGTTGGCTGATGGGCGCAGCTTCCGCACACTGAACGTGCTCGATGACTTCAACCGTGAAGGTCTGAGAATAGAAATCGATATCTCGTTGCCGGCTTTGCGTGTTGTGCGCACGCTCGAGCGCATCATCGAACGGCGTGGAGCCCCGAAGTCTATTCGGGTGGACAACGGCCCTGAGTATGTCAGCGCGACGCTCCAGCTTTGGGCGCGAAAACGCGGTATCGGCTTGAGCTACATCCAGCCGGGGAAACCTCAACAAAACGCCTATGTCGAGCGCTACAATCGGACCGTCCGTCAGAAATGGCTCGGCCAAAATATTTTTCAAACGATCAAGAAAGCGCAGGATCAAGCCACGCGCTGGCTCTGGACATATAACAACGAACGCCCAAACATGGCGATAGGCGGCGTTACGCCCTCACAGAAGTTCGAAATGGCGGCCTGAGATCTCTAATTGCAAGCCCCCACGAAAAATGGGGGAGATTACCACATGACCGCACTCCGATCGTCAGCTCGAGCAGATAAAAATCCACTTGCGCCACAGGGGGCATCCACACATGTCCATTACAAACAAGCGGACACTTACGCCCACCATCTGCCCTTAACGAGCAGAAGCGGCCTCATGGGCGCAAGGCGCGCGAGCGCCGGACGCTTGCCCGGCCCCCCTGCGCAACGCCGCTATGTCTTTTCCGCTGCTCAATTCCGGTTACGATGCGTAAGCTGCGGCGGTCGGGCTGGCGGCCTACAGCGCTTGTTGACCCGACTCGGTCATTCGGGATCGAAACGAATCGTTGCCACCAAATGTCAGCTTTCGCAAACTACCGACCAATGGGTTTAAACGTGAACTGCAGGACTGGGCCGATTCTGTTGAAAAAGTCGGCCGAGAGAAGATTGCGGACAAAACCCGCAACGCTGTCCTTGAATTTGGCGACTGCGAGAACTTAGTTCGCCAAAGACCCATTCCGAAGAACGTTTTTTCCGAAAAACTGGTGCATCAGCTCCGAACTCCGACTTTTTCAACAGAATCGGCCATGTGTTGACGGCTTCGGGTTGTCAATGATTTGCATCACGTTTTTACAGGCTCGTCTGAGCAGCAATGTGTGCGGCCTGTGATTGCGGCGCATGGCCGCCGGCCCGTATGCCCTTCGCGGATCTGGTCCCTGTCAGGAGCGCGCATCCAAAGATGCCCGGGCCCGAATGGGGTGTCCTGATCACCGGGGCGCCGGTCTGTATGACGTGCTGTTCGCCCTCTTCGACCAGCCGCTCGACGCCTTGCCGCGATCGCCGGCTCACCGTCGCGTCAGCAACCACGCGCCGCTGAGACGGAGCGCCCGGATCGCCGCCAGCGACCAGATCAGCACCACCAACACGCCAAGGGCGGCCGCCATAGGCCGCTCAAAGAATGCCAGCAACTCCCCATCCGCCTTGATCATCGAGGTCATAAACATCCGCTCGAAAAGCGGTCCGATGACCAGCCCCAGAATGATCGGACCGATAGGCACCCCGTTTTCCTCAAGGAACCAGCCCAACACGCCAAAGCTCAGCATTACAATGATGCCGTAGACCGAGTTCGTCATGGCGAAGGCGCCCACCACGCAGAGCGTCATGATCAGAGGAAACAAAATGCCGCTTGGCACGCGGAGGATCCGCCCCGCGACGCGGATCGCCACCCATCCCAGCGGCACCATGATGAGATTGGCGAGAATAAAGATCACGAAGACCGCGTAGATCAGCTGCGGGTTCTGCAGAAACACGGTCGGGCCGGGGTTCATGCCTTTCATATAAAGCACGCCGATGACGATCGCCGTGACGCTGTCGCCGGGAATGCCGAAAACCAGCGCAGGTATCCAGGAGCCGCCTACCGCCGAGTTATTCGCGGCGGAGGCGTCCACCAGGCCTTCGGCGTGGCCTTGCCCATATTGCTCCGGCTGTTTGGAGAAACGCTTTGAGACTGCATAGGACATCCAAGCGGCGATATCCGCACCGGCGCCGGGCAAGGCCCCGATGAGAGAGCCCAAGGTCGACCCGCGAAGCACGTTCAGCCGATACCGCCAGAGCATCGGCGCTGCTTTGCCAAAGATCGAGCCTTCTACCTTCGGAGTCTCCCCAACTCTGGGCGCGCTGCTGATCTTCCAGACGCCGCGCAGAACTTCGGAAATCGCAAACAGGCCGATCATGGCGGGAATGAATGGCACGCCGGCCAACAGCTCTGTCGAGCCGAAAGTAAAGCGCGGCGCGCCCGCCGCAGGATCGAGCCCAATGGTCGCCGCGCCCAGCCCGATCAGCAAGGCGACAAAGGCTTTCAGCGGCCGGTCCGAGGCGATGAAGATGGCGCAAGAGAGGCCCAGCGCCGCAAGCCAGAAGAACTCAAAGGAGGTGAAATTGAGGGCGAACTCCGCCAGCAACGGTGCGGCGAAGATCAAAAGAGCCACCCCGAAAAGCCCACCGATGGCCGAGCCGACGACGCCGATGCCGAGCGCAAGGTTCAGCTCACCCTTGCGTCCCAGACGAAAGCTGTCCTCCACATAAGCAGCGGAGGCGGGCGTGCCGGGCATCCGCAGGATTGCGCCGGGAATATCGCCCGCGAAGATCGCCATGCTGGAGGCGGTGACGATGGCGGCCAGGGCCGGCACCGGGTCCATAAAAAAGGTGATCGGCACTAACAGCGCTGTCGCCATGGTCGCCGTCAGCCCCGGCAGCGCGCCGACGAACATGCCGAACGCGCCGGAGACGAGCACCACCAACAAGACATAAGGGTCGAGCACCAGGGTCAGGGCCTGCAGCAGCACATCCGACATGTCAGCCTACTCCGATCTCTTTATGGGGCGCGGCGGCGCTTCTCTGGCGTATTTATTGGGGGGGAGGGCGGCGGCTCATAGCAGACCAACCAACACGCCGTGCGGCAGCGGTACGCGCAACAGCTCCGCAAAACTCCACCAGATGACGACAGTCGCGCAGAGAGTAGCCAGCGCGACCGTGAGCGGACGAAAACCAAGCCATAAAAACAGCGTCGCCAGGCTGACGACGCAGATGGGCAGAAACCCGAGCCAGTCGCCGATCAGGATATGCGCCAGAATGGAGGCGATGACCAAAAACGCGGCGCCGAACCCTTGGCGATCCCGCATCACCTGGTCGATGGACACCCAAGGCTCGCCCCGACGCCGCGCGCGCAGGCCCTGGACGATCAGTGCCCCGCCGCACAGCATTAGAGCGCTAGCGATCAAGCTGGGAAAGAGGGATGGGCCGTATTTTTGCCCGGGAAAGGACGCGAAGCCCGAGGCGATGAAGGCCATGCTGGCGCCTAACGCCAATAGCCCGGCCCCCAGGATCGAATCATTGATTTTCATGCCAAACGTCCCGAGACCAAAAGCTTCTGCCGAGGCGCCCTGGCGACGGCGCGCCTCACCTCAACGCCGTCCCCTTCCCTCGGCGATGGTTCGGCGCCGGCGGCGGGGCGATGTCGGTTGATTGAGATTAGGGAGCGGGCGGTTCTTGTCCCGCCCCCTGTTTTCTGCTCAGGGATCAGCGCGCCAGGCCGGCCGCCTTCATGGTCTCGCCCATGCTCTTGTCGGCGCGTTCCATGAAAGTGCCGTAAGCGCTGGCGTCCATGTACCGAAGGCCAAAGCCGCGGCCTTTCATGAACTCCTGATAATCGCTGGAGTTGTAAACCGCGGCGACCGCCTCTTCCAGAGTTGCGGCGACGTCCGTCGGCATGCCCTTCGGCCCCGCCAGGCCGCGCCAGGTCTCCAGCGAGTATTCTACGCCGATGGACTCTTTGAGGGTCGGCAGATCCGGGAACAGCCCTTCCCGTGCGCTGCCCATGGTCGCCAGGCTGACCGCGCGGCCTGCATCCGTCATCGCCCGCGCTTCCGGCAGCGAGGCGGTGACGATGTCGACGCCGCCCGCCACCAAATCCTGCATGGCCGGCGCCGCGCCCTCTGAGGGCACCCAGGTCACGTGATTGGCCTCCAGCCCCATCGCACGCAGCCAACCGATCAGCGCCAGATGCCAGATGCCGCCTTGGCCGGTGCCAGACGCTTTCAGTGCGCCCGGCTTGGAAGATTTTATCGCGTCGGCCAGGTCTTTGATGTTTTTGTAAGGCGCTTTTGCGGAGACCGTGACGCCAGGGCTGTCGGCGTTGACCATGCCCAGCGGCGTGTAATTCGCCGGGGTCAGATCGGTGAGCCCGGCGTAATGCATCATGGTGATCTCCACCGTGATGAGGCCGATGGTGTAGCCGTCGGGCTTGGCGTTGGCGATGGCGGAATGCCCCACTACGCCGGAGCCGCCAGTGCGGTTGACCACGTTAAAGGGTTGGCCCAGCTGCTTTTCGAGAATAGAGGCGATGATACGGCCCGTCGCATCAGTGCCGCCGCCCGCACCCCAGGGCACGATGACCTGCACCGGGCGGGATGGATAGTCGGCGCCGAATGCGACGCCCGGCAGGGCGGAAGCCGCGCCCAGCGCCGCCGCGCCGCCCAAAAGACCTCGTCTGGAAATATTCGTCATTAGGTTATCCTCCCAGATAACTTCGCTAGAGCGCTTTGCTACGCATTGTTTCGCCGTTGCGGCGATTAAGACCCGGCGCCGTGCGGCGCAGGATCGACCGTCCCCTTGTCAAGACGGCATGATCACGCGGCCTTGGCCGCGCGAAACTCATTCTCCGCCGCGAGGAGCGCGCGCGCTGCGGCCGACACGTCATCTCGGCGGGAGGCGGGCGCATCGCTGGAAGGCGCTGGAATCGGCCCCATCTCTGCGACGCCGGACAGGCTCACAGCATCGTGCAAGACGCGGATTTCGTTGATCTCATTGCGGAGCGCCTCCAAAGGCAGCAAAGGCTTCAACGTCCGCTCGGCGCCGGCCACATCGCCTTCTTTCAGCGCCGCGAGCACCGCCATGGAGAGGGAGGGCGCGATGCAGACGCAGCCCGCGGTGAAGCCGGCCAGCTTGAAGCGCGCCATGTGATCCACCGCCGGGGGTTCGCCAAAGCCGCTGACAATCCGATCCGCGCCCAAGCAATCGATGATGGCGCGCAGATAAGGATCTTCCGCGCCGGCGGGGCGCGGTACCGCGTATTTCACGCCGAACAGCACCCCGGCTTCATCCAGCCTCTGCAGCGCTTCGGTGTCGATATAATCATCCGTTTTGACGTAGAGGAGCAGCTGGGCGCCGCTATCCTCCGCAGCGCGCGTCAGGGCCGCGACCATGCCCGCCTGGGTGTGCGGCTGGATCAGCGGCAAAACCATGGCGACGGGAAATCCTCTCGCCCGCAGCATCGGCGCCTGGTCCTGAAGCCGCCCGCCATCCGCCCCAATGGACGGGATCACCCAAGTTTCGGGCCGCGCCGCCTCCACAATCTGATCCAGCCACAGCGAATATTGCGAGAGCGGCCAATGATGCGCCAACGCGTTGCCGCCGTAGAGCAGCGTGCTGACGCCCCCCTTTTCAATATGGTTGATCAACTGCGCGTTCCGTGCGGCGTGGAAAGCGCCCTTTTCATCCAGCGCCAATGGCGGCACGGCCAGGACCGAGCGGCCGAGGTCCTTTGAAGTGACGGTGCGGTTCATTCCGGGCCTTTCCGAAGCTTGGCGCGCGGCCATTTTATTGTCATTTTTTGGCGAGCCAATCTGACCAAACTCACAATGTTGTTCATATTTGTAATTTTTAGAGATAATTTGTAAAGAGAATTCGAACAACCGAAGGAGGTTAAGCCGTGGACCGTCTGAAAATTGCAGTCGCTGGCGCAGGCGCGATCAGCGAGTTCCACTTGAAAGGATGGGCCGCGGAGGCTGGGGCAGAGGTCGTCGCCATCGCCGATCCCGACCTTGAAAAGGCGCAGAAACGCGCCGCCGAGTTCGGCATCGCAAAGACCTATAGCGATGTTGAAACAATGCTGCTGCGGGAGACGCCGGACGCGATCGACATCATCACGCCGGTCTCGACCCATGGGCCGCTCACGCGATTGGCGGCGGATCATGGCGTCCATGTAATGTGCCAAAAGCCCATGACGGCGACGGTGCGGGAGGCTGTCGAGTTAATCGAAGCGGTGGGGAGCCGGGTCCGCTTCATGATCCATGAAAACTACCGGTTCCGCCCCCATTACGCGCAAGTGGCGGAATGGATCGCGGCGGGGCGCGTCGGCCAACCCCGCCATGCGCGGCTGACGGTGCGCTCTTCCTCGGTCAACGATTATCCGGGCAAAGAACCGTTCCTGCTTGCGCGCCAGCCCTATTTCGGAGAGTTCAAACGGCTCGTCGTCTTTGAGGTGCTGATCCATCATATCGACGCGCTGCGGTCGATCTTTGGAGAGATGGAGGTGGTCGGTGTGGAGCTCGACCAGATCAACCGGGCGCTGCGCGGCGAAGACGCCGCGCTGATCACCTTCAAAACCTCGGGCGGCGCGCTGGTGGTCATCGACGCGAACATCTCGGCGCTGGGCTATCCGCCACTGCCAACGGATCGGCTGGAGATCCTTGGGGATGCGGACACACTGCTTTTGGATCGGGAACGTTTGAGCCTGCTGAGCGCGCCGAACGACGCCGTTATTCATGACCTGAACGCGAATTATCAAGCATGCTTCACCGGCGCTATTTCGTCGTTTGTCAAAGGGCTGCGGGACGGGACGCCCTTTCCCACCGATCGTCTCGACAATCTGCGCACGCTAAAACTGATGGAGGCGGTCTATGTCGCGGCGGGAGTTCCTATTGAATAGGCGCGCGATCGGGCGGTAGAGACTAGTCGATGGATAAAGACTCAAACGCTGCGCCGCGCCAGCCGGGACTGGCGGATCAGGTTTATGACGAACTTCTCCGCTGCATTCTGGACGGCGCGCATCCGGTCAACTCCAGGCTTCCGACGGAGGCTGAACTGGCGCGCAAACACGGCGTCTCGCGGCCGATTGTACGCACGGCGTTGTCGCGTCTGCGCGATGATGGGATCATCGAGTCGCGCCGAGGCTCGGGTAGCTACGTGCGCAAGCGCCCGGTGAGCAATGTGGCCGAGTTCATCTCGCTCGGCTCAATCAGCGACATCCAGCGCTGCTATGATTTTCGGGTTGACGTGGAAGGCGCGGCCGCGGCTTGGGCGGCGCGGAAACGGGACGACCAGGACATCGTTGCCATCGAAGAGGCCTTCGATCTGATGGACCAACGCTACGCTGAACAGCAGGACGGCGTGGACGCCGACGCGCAGCTGCATCTGGCGATTGTTCGTGCCTCCAAGAACCCTTTCTTCATCTCCGTTCAGGAGGCCCTGGCGTCGCAAATCTCCTTCGGGATGACGCTATCGCGCAGCCTGTCCATGCCGCTTGGCGACGCGCGCCAGCGGCTTGTGCAAGCGGAGCACCGCACGGTGATCGACGCCATAGTTGCGGAGGAGGCCGCCGCCGCGCAAAACGCCATGCGCGCCCATATCGAAGCGGCCCGTTCTCGGATGTTTGAAGGGGATGAGGCTTTGCGGGAATGAACGCGCACACTCGCGCGCTGCATCTTCCAGGCTTGCCCGAACGCCCGGCCGTATCCCCGGAGATCGCGACATGCTTGTCGGCAGGAACACCGGGAAGGTCGAGAACATGCCCGACGCGGCTGGCGCGGCGCTGTGTTGGATGGTGAAGGTGGCGGCGCCGGGGTTCGTCGGGAAAGCGGACTGGCCAGCCACAGATTGGGGTTTCGGAAATTGGCTATTTCTGTTGAAATACTTCGGTATCTTCGAGCGACATCCTGGCGCCTCAAAGGTTTCCGTCTGAAGGCAAGAGTTTTTAGTGATGATAGGATCGCGGCAGGTTGCGCAGGGCGCGCTGTTCTACGAGTTCTCGCGGAAGGATCATGTTCCGGCGGACCATCCGTTGCGGTCGATCGATCGCTTCGTCGACCTCTCGAATCTGCGCCGGCAGCCTCGCGCCCTGCTACAGCAACAGCCACGGTCGGTTTCGCGAGAGTGATCTGCTGCGTCAAGTGTTTGAGATCGTCCCGGCGCGCTGCATGGCGAAGGGTCGTCGACCAGCCGACTTAAAAGAGCAGCCAGGGTCGCCGGCTCCTCATCGGTGAGCCAGGAGCCAATTTGCGCCTGGATCGCGGCGCCGTAGACCGGCCAGGTCGTCGCTTCGACGACCTGCCGCGTGATAAACGCTGCGTCGCCGATATGTGGTTCTAGAGAAGAGCTGGAATAGCCGAGCGGCCCGGCTGACGATCCAAATGCGATCATTGTTTTCGCAGTGCTCCAAGCCCAAACCTTAGGCCATCCTGCGTCGGAATTTCCGGGCTCTGTCGCGGAGGCAGGCCCGGATGCGCCAATGGATCTCATCAGCTCGATCCGCAGCTTGTTGCCGATTGCTCCGTCGGCGCCGCTCCAATCAATAGAAGCGCCAATGCGGCTCGCCGCCCATTCGGTCTCGAAACGGCTCCGCGGGAGGCGCAGGCGAGGGGGATCGGCTTGGACATGGGAACTTCTGAACGAGTGACAGGCAAGGCGCTGCCGACAACACGCCCCCTTACCGCCCCGACCGACCCCCGCTCAACAACCTTCTCGCGCCATGTCAACTCTCGGATAGCGAGAACGGACGGCTAAAGTTTGAGGCGGATGGCCCAATCTGACCCTACCCGGTCACTGGGGATCGAAACGAATCATTGCCGTCGATGGTCTGCTTTGCAAGAATGCTTACAAAGGTGCTTCGGCGTGATCGGCGGAGGTGGGCCACGAGCTGTCGCCGACCGAGGCGGCTCAATCCCACTTATTGAACAACAGATCGCCCAAGCGGAGCGGCTTCGAATAGCCGATCTGGTTGCGCTCCCATTCCGGCAAGTGGGCGATCGACTCGGCCCGGACGGGCGCATCCAGCCAGCGTTTTCGCCAGATGATCCAAGGGCCTGTCGGCGTTGTCAAATCAAGGCCTGCGGGCGGGTCTTCAAAACGCGTCGCACCAAGTTCAGGATCTTGGTCGGTCGCCGCCATGAACGCCGCGACCGGCGCGGAGCTGTGCAGCGCGATCGCCGTCTTGCAGGCGCTTTCGAGCGCGCCCCGAGACAAAAGACAGATAAGCTCAAAACGCCGAAAACTCACGATGGAGCCGCGCGGTTCGATCGCGATTTCACCAGAAACGCGCGCTCTGAGTTGCTGCGCTACGACGTGGACGTAACGTAGCTGATCCGAGCGACCATAGCCCTCATGACTATGCGGGCTCGAAACATGGAAGAACCCGGTGGCACCGATCGGCAAAGGCGGCGGATCGTTATTTTCCATCTTTGCGTTCACCCGGTTGCACAGAGCCGAGCGGTTTGCAGCCGCTCGAACCCACCAAAATCACGGTGGAGAGAAGGGCCTTCTGCGAGACTACGTGCTGGAGGGCGCAGCGCCACGCTGAATTCGGCCGCACTGGGTCGGATTCTGCTGTCTCCCTCGAACTTCGTCAGTCTGCTATCTTTAGCCAGAAACTGACGTCCCGCAAGAACGCTTCCGAGCGTGCCGTCAAGTCCGCAATTGGCCCAATACCGAATCATCGCCCCACCAATTGCGCTGCCGCTCTCGGGATAATAGCCGCCATTTCACGTCGCGACGCAGCTTTTCCTGCGAACGGTTCGATGGCCGCGATCGCGCTTTCGCGTGTTCGAGCCCGCTGGTTCGCCCATCAGCGCGCTCTCCGATGGCGGGACAATGGCGGCGCGTTTTGTTAAGCTTCGCCAAGACCAGCACTGGGGAGGCGGGGCGATGGCGGATGTTTTTATTTCCTATGCGCGGGCGGATGAACCCTTTGCGGAGCAGCTGGCGGCGACGCTGGCGGCGCTTGGGCTCAGCGTCTGGTGGGATCGGCGGCTGAACACCGGTGAAGACTGGGAGCTGGAGATAGAGAAGCAGCTCGACGCGGCCAAGTCGGTCATCGTTCTTTGGTCCGGCGCCAGCGTCAAGAGCCGCCCAGTGCGCGCCGAGGCGCGACGGGCCGACAATCGCAAGAAGCTCGCGCCGGTGCTCATCGAAGATGTCGAGCTGCCGCTGTTCTCCTCCGGCATTCAGGTTGAGAAGCTGATCGGGTGGGACGGCGACACGGCGCATATCGAGTTTCAGGACCTGTTCGCCCAATTGACGGCGCTGACCGGCGGCGTGGCGGCGGCCAGCCATATCCCGCGGGACGGGGTCACGAAGTTGACCAAGGAGGTCGCCGAGGAGGCGGAGCCGCCGATCCTCAGCCTGCCCTGGATGCATCGGCCAATCGGCCCGTTTCGCTCGCTCGCGTCGCTGGTCTGGGGGCTGCTGGTGATCAGCTTCTGCGCGGTGATGGGCGTCTATCGCGAAACTCTGTTCGGTCCCTACTGGGAGGGCGTGTTCCTGCTGGCTGGGACGGCGCTGCTGTTGTTCCTGGCCGGGGAGCGGGAGTTGAAGCCGAACGTTAAAGCGATGGTGGCGCGCTGGCTGCAGCCGCAGCCGGACGCCAAGCCCCTGCGCAGTATCGACGCGTTTGTGGCGCTGTTCGAGGCGGTGTTCTCCAAGCGGCATTTCAGTTTCCGTTGCCTCTGGGCGTCGAGCCTCGCCTCTATCGGCATCTATGCGGCGCTGCTGCTGCTGTTCATCCCCTATGACGTGTTGAAGCCGCTGGCGATCGATCTCTGGGAGAAGGGACCGCGGACGCCGGAGGAAGTCAAAATTGTCCGCGCGACCTATGTTTCGACCAGCTTTCTGGCGCAGAACGCGGCGCTGTTGTTCTTAGCTGTGCCGATCGCCAATATCGTGGTCGACTATCTCTCGCTCTGGCAGACGCGGCTGATCCTGCGCTGGTCGGCGCGGCGCCTGCCGGTCCCGCTGGCGGTGCTCTTCGACTTGATCTTGACGGCGGCTCTCTTTGTGGCGCTGCTGCCGCTTGGCCCTGTTGCGTTCGTGCTCGGCCTTGAAGCGGCGCAAGGCGGGCTGCCGGCGGTTCAGGCGTCTCTGGCGGAGGATGGCCAAGCCTGGCGCGTCGCGAGCGAGATCTGGCGCAGCCTCTATGTGTTTGTCACGGTGGGCTGGCCCGGCGAGTTTCTTTCGGCGGTGGCGGGCGAAGCGAATCTACCGAACACCGCGCTGCTGATCGCGTTTTTCACCACATTCACAACCTCGGTCTGGCTGTGGTTCGCGCTCATCTTCGCACCCTTCGTGCGGCTTCTCTCCTGGACGCGGCGGCGCGGCCTGTCTTGGCTTGGTCTGGCGATCAACACCCGTAAACGGCCGATTGCACCGCTGGGTTATGCGGCGGCGGCGCTGATCTTGTTGCTCGGCGCGGGCGGGGCGAGCATTGCGGATGCGATGGCGATCAAGGCCGCGAAGCAAGAGCCGAAGCGTTCCGCCGTGTTTCGCGACTGCGCCGCATGCCCGGAGATGGTGATGTTGCCGGGCGGGACATACCTGATGGGTTCGCCAAAGGACGAGCCTGGACGGGAGCGTGATGAAGGGCCGCAAACCGAGATTACCATCGCGCCGTTCGCGATCGGCCGTTTCGAGGCGACGTTCCGAGAGTGGGACCGCTGCGTCGCCGAGACGGTGAGTCTGCCGAAGGCGCAACGCTGTCGCAAGATACCGCGTGGTCAGCGTCGTTATCCCCTGAAGCACCAGGGGAAAACCTTCCAGCTCGCATTCGGCGACCAAGGCTGGGGGCGCGGGCTGCGACCTGTCGTGACCGTCTCCTGGAACGATGTTCAGATCTACATCGCCTGGCTCAACCGAAAGGTGGCGCATAAGGGCGTCGTCTACCGGCTGCCGTCGGAGGCTGAATGGGAGTATGCCGCCCGCGCCGGGACCAAGAGCGCCTATTCCTTTGGCGCGTCGGCTGAGCCGAAGGGCTGTCGCTTCATGAATGGCGGCGACAAGCGCGCCGGGCTCGCCAATCCGAAATGGGCGAAGCGCTTCCTCAAATGCGATGACGGCTACGCCTTTACGGCGCCGGTCGGCTCTTATCTTCCCAACCCATGGGGGGTGTTCGACATGCACGGCAATGTCTGGGAATGGGTGGCGGATTGTTTTCACGGGAGTTACGCTTCTCGCCCTGTGACTGGCGCGCCATGGATGTCAGACTGCAGCATGGATAATTCCGCCACACTTCGGGGCGGCTCGTGGCTAAACGATGCGGGGCGCCTTCGGTCCGCGAACCGCAGCGGGCACCCTCGGGTCGACCGTCTTAGCTATGGCGGTTTTCGTCTCGCGAGGACCAAAGTGGAGCGACGCTGAGCGTTAGTCGCAGTCGTGAACCGCAAAGCCTTCTCTCTTGCCGAAGCGCCCAAGGGCGTTGCGGCTTACGGCCGCCTGGCGTTGGCCCTTTCGCTGTGCGCGCCTCGGGCATTTTTCACCCGATGCGCAAAACTCGAACCCGCTACGCGGGTGAGCTCGGCGCCGACTGCACCCTCACGCCCCTCCTTCAGCCTCTTTGTTAAGAGGTAAAGATGTAAGGAGGAAAGAGGTAACAAAGTGGACCGGAGCGGTCGCAGCGAAAGTGGAAACCGGTTTCGCGGTTCGCGGCCGCGACCGCCCTCGACATCACTCCACTTTGGTCCTCGCGAGACGGAAGCCGACGTCGGCGTTCCGGAAGTGCCGTAGGCTCCCGCCGCGGACCGCGGAGCGCAGGTCCTCTGCGATGTAGCTCCACGAGCCGCCCCGAAGAACGGCTGCGGAACAGTCCCCATTCCGTCGCGCACTTCCATCCCTCGGCCGACCTTCGAGCGAACTGTTCCAGCAATCCTCCACCCATTCATAGACATTGCCATGGACGTCATAGAGGCCGAACGGGTTGGGTTTGAACGCGCCGACTGGCAGCGTCTGGCCGCGTAGATGACCGGACCAAGAAGCCCTCGCGAACCACTCTTCCTCGCCGCGGGAACGGTCGTTAAAATTCGCATCCTTGAAAGTGGCCTTTTTCCCCCACCAATAGGCGGTCTTGCTGCCCGCACGCGTCGCATACTCCCACTCGGCCTCGGACGGCAGGCGATAGCGATAGCCCTTCGGTGCATGCGTGTTCATCCACGCCAGAAAGCCGAGATAGCCGTCCTTCTCCTTTTTCTTGCCGGTGATGTCCTCCCACGAGACATTGATCACCGGCCGCAGCCCGCGGCCCCAACCGGCATCCGTTTTGATTGGCCGGCAGTATTTGACCGCTTTGCTGTTCGCCGCCACGCACGCGTCCCACTCGCGAAACGTCACCTCATAAACGCCCATGGCGAAGGGTTTAATCTTGATCTCCTGCTGCGGCCCTTCATTGGAGGCGCGCCCTTCTTCATCCTTGGGGGAGCCCATCAGAAAGGTCCCGCCTGGAATCGCAACCATCCAAGGGCACCGGTCGCAGTCCCGGAAGGGTTTGGGCTTTTGCGCGGTCTGCAACGCCTTCGCCGCCTCTTGCCAGCTGGCGCCAATCACCAGCACGATCGCCGCCGCGCCATAACCCAGCCACAGGATCGGCCGCCGTGAAGCGCCGGTCAGCCGTCCGAGCCAACCTGCGCCCCGTCTCGTTCCCGCCGCGATCAACCAGAAGAGCGGCGCCGCCAGCAACGCGAACCACAGCCAGACGCTGGTGATAAACGTTGTCGCCAGCGCAATCAGCAGGGTGGTGGTGGAGAGGCTCGCCTCCGCCGCCAGAACCGTGTCGATCTCGCCAAGCGGATGGCCTTCGAAGATCATCCACAGCCCGCGCCACACCTCCGGCGCAAAGGCGACGGCTTGCTCGAATGCGGCTTGGGAGAAGGCGACATAGCCTTTTCCATCCGCGCAGAAGATCGCGATCGCCGGGCCAAGCGGCAGCAGCGCCAGGAACACGGCCCCGGTCAGTACCGCGTCAAAGACCACGCCCAGCCACAAGGGCAGCCAGGAGGTCGACCATTGCAGCACCTTGCGGGTCTGCCAGAGCGAGAGATAGTCAGCGACGATATTGACCAGCGGCACAATCCCCAACAGCAAGAGCGCGCTGTTCTCGATCCGGCGTTTCAGATCCCAATCGTCGCCCGCGATGTTCGGCTTCCAGGCGCCCTCCGTCTGCGCCTGCGCCCACAGCCGATCAAAGTCGATAAACAGCGCGAGGAAGGCGAGATAGACCACCAGCGTCGCGATGATCGAGCGGCTGAGCGTGAACCAGCTCCAATGCCGCCGGCCGAACACCCCTTCGAACATCGTCAGAAACGCTTCCGACGACGTGAAACTCTTCTCCCCAGCGAGCCAGCGCGAAACCAGCGCCTTCGGCCCCTCCGGCAGCGCATACTCCGCCGCCCGGAACAGCGCGACCGCTGAGACCGCCAGCGTGATCACCCACGCCCAGTAGGAGCCGACGAACTGCTTCAACGTCACATCGCGATAGGCGGCGATCAGGCAGGCGATGACGCCGACCACCAGCAGACCATTGAGCCAGCGCCCGAGACCGCTGATCTCTTTCGGCGCCGGTTTGGTCGCCGGCTCTAAGCGGATCGGCTCCGGGCTCTCCAAGGGCGGCAGCGCGTCGGCTGCTTCCTGCCCCCGCGCAAAGGCGACGAGCTGGATCGCCAGCTTCTTGAACTCCAGCGCCGCCCCATCCCCGCGCCAATCAGTCAGATCCTGATGCTGATGGCGCCGAAAGCCGATCGGCGGGCGGCACTCGCCGATCTTCGCCGGCACGAACTTGCGCTGATGCTGCCCCTCCTCGGCTTCCTCAGCGACAAAATCGCTCTTCACCGCGCGAGGCGTCCACAAAACGACGACCGCATGCGCATCGTCGATCTCTTGCTGGATCACCTTGCGCCAGTCCTGCGCCGGCAGAAGGTCACGATCCCACCAGACGGTTAGCCCCGTGGCGCGGATCTCCTCCGCCAGCTTCCGCGCCTGCTCTTTGTCGTCATGCGCATAGGAAATAAAAACATCCGCCACGGTCCCCTCCCGCCCGAAACGCATCAGCCAGATCCCGTTGCACGCATAGCGCAACCGGCGGCGCGAACCAAGGCGGACGATCGAGCGGGGCGGATGCGAAGTTCATGCAGGCTGGGCGTCGAGGATTGCGAGAGTAGGGTGAAACGCGCTCGCCTTCTCCCCAAGCGAAGAAACATGCCCCCTCATTGTGCCGAAGGCTGAATCCTCCCGGACTTGCCGGGCGCCGGTTGATGTGAGTCTCAGGCGGCAATTTTCATCGCCGCTTCAGCTTTGCCGGAGGCTAACTGAACGCGAGCAGGGTGGCGTTGGTCAGCGGCATCCTGGCGCGCACCCAAGGGCCGCAAAAGTGCGTCAGATGCGTCAGATGCGTCACCCTCTTAGTTTTTCAGTGGCTTACGGGTGACGCATCCCACTTCTGACCCATCAACAGATGCGTCTTCCGATGCATCTTCTGTCAGAGACGCCGTCGAGCAAAGCGCCGAGAAGCCGCGGACACGTCTCGTCGAAAGCTGCCCAAAGCTCCTCTTCTGTTCTCCGGTTCTCGGGCGGAATGGCGGCCAACCGCAACGCAACTGAACGCGACGCCAGATCCGGCCGCGTCACCATGTCGTCGATGCCGTTCACCATGATCGGGCAGGCGGCTTTGTAAATGGTTTCTTGCGAGTTCGAGTAGAGCGCACGCACCGAGTGCGCGCCGCCGAGCGAAATGCGGCACATCGCGTCGGATGTGGCCCCGGAGAGCGCGCCCGACACTTTGTCGAAATTCAGAACATGGGCATTGGTCGCCGAGAGGAACATGTTCTGCTCATCCTTTGGCAGCGATCGGGACGGGGCTTCGTTGGGGTCGATCAACGCCCGAATGACTTTGGCGCTCGTGCTCTTTGCCGATCCATGCTCGCCGGTGATCGCCAGCAGCGGATAGCGCCCTAGGATGGGAACTCAATCAACCTATTGAAATATTTGAATTGAAGTGATTCAATCTCCCGGCGAAGAGGCTTGGAGGTAGAGAAGGGCGGGCGAGTTTTGGCTTTCGGATAAGGCATGGGCGTCGATCGCGCCGCTGCTGCCGCAGAATCAGCCAGGCGCACGGCGCGTTGATGATCGCCGTGTGATTAGCGGCATCGTACATGTTCTCAAATCAGGCTGCCGTTGGAAGGACTGTCCGGCCGTCTATGGGCCTTCGACGACGATCTATAACCGCTTCAATCGATGGAGTTGGCGCGGCATTTGGGGGCGGATCTTCGCAGAGCTCGTTGCGCTGGAGGAAATACCCGAAGAACTGAGCATCGACTCGACCGCCGTCCGCGCTCACCGAGCCGCCCATGGCGGAAAAGGGGGGCGCAAACTCAAGCCATCGGGCGCTCGCGGGGCGGCCCCACGACGAAAATACACGCCCTGACAGATACTTGCGGACGCATCACCGTCTTTGTGCTCACGCCGGGCAACGTCGCGGACATCTCAGTCGCGCCTCTGCTTTTGGCCGCCGTGCCATCTCCGCAGCGCTTGATCGGCGACAAAGGATACGACGCCAATCATCTGCGCAGCCGACTAAAGCAATCAAAAACAGAAGCCGTCATTCCCTCCACCAGATCGCGCAAGCGGCAAATCCCATATGATGTCGAGGCCTACCGCCGACGGAACCGGA
>JALEGB010000036.1 GCA_022760355.1 Neomegalonema sp. | reverse complement strand
CCCAGCAATGGCGCAACGAGCTTGTTGGCGCATGCGCTTTGCTCGAAACGGGGATCGACTTCGTGGAGGAGGGTATCGAAGCGACTATTCGAGATGAAGCGGGTCGGCGCATCGCCCGCCTCGCCGCAGATTTGGGACATCACGCAGAGGCGGCGCGCCAGGCGAGCCTGGATGTCCAAACGCCTACGGTTGCGTTGATTGGGCGGCCCAACGCAGGCAAGTCGAGTTTATTGAATGCGATCCTTGAGCAGGATGCCGCCATCGTTTCCAGTCGTGCTGGAACGACGCGCGACGCAGTCAGCGGCGATCTCATCCTAAACGGTTTACGTATCCGAGTCGTTGATACAGCTGGTATGCGAGAGACCGATGATGCGGTCGAGTCGGAGGGAGTCGAGCGCGCCAAGCGTGTCGCCGCCAGGGCGGATCTCCGTATCCTCGTGATAAGCCATGATTCCGGCGAACCAACGGATGAGATGCTAAGTCTCGTGACCGAGGCCGACATTGTATTCTGGACAAAGGCGGATGTTGCGGAGCCAGGCAGCGGCGCCTTGGAGCGGTTCCCGCGGAGCTATGTTGTCTCCTCTCGTGATGGATCGGCGGCGCGCGCGTTCGATGCGGCGCTTGCCGCCGCCGGCTTTGGCGCTCGTTCTGTGATATCGCCAATTGCCGGGTCCGAACGCCGCGCGCGGCTGGTTCAGGACGCTAAGCTGGCAATTGATCGCGCGATGGGGTTGCTGCGCCAGGACGGTGTTGAGGCTGCTATCGAAGAACTTCGGCTTGCAGCTGGAACCCTTGAGCGACTTGTTGGTCAGATCGATCACGAGGATGTATTAGATGCGCTGTTCAGTCGATTCTGCATCGGAAAATGAGGCGCATTGCCCATTCGAGTGACAATGTTTCACGTGAAACATTGTTAGGCTTAGCGCCGAGCGGCGAAGAAAACACGAGACATTTGAGGCGGGTAATGGTGGAGTCGAGCAGTTCCTACGATGTAATTGTCGTTGGCGGCGGGCATGCTGGGGTTGAGGCGGCGGATGCAGCTCGGCGTCTTGGCGCTCGCGTCGCTCTCGTGACCCATCGGTTCGATCGTATTGGAGAGATGTCTTGCAACCCGGCGATGGGTGGGCTGGGTAAAGGTCATCTCATGCGTGAGGTCGATGCGCTAGATGGCGTGATTGCGCGGGCAAGCGATGCGGCTGGCATTCAGTTTCGGCTCTTAAACCGAAGCCGCGGACCAGCGGTTCGCGGACCGCGCGCTCAGTGTGATCGCGACCTCTATCGCTCCTTTATGCAGGCGGAGCTTGCGGCGGCGGCGGGTCTCTCGGTCCTTGAAGATGAGGTTCGATCGCTTCGGTTTGCTCAGGGTCGGGTTGTCGGCGTCGAGACGGCGCGGCGGGGGGCGATCACGGCCAGCGCGGTTGTGCTTACAACCGGCACATTTCTTCGCGGGGTTATGCATATTGGTCAGGCGCAGGAGGATGGTGGGCGCGTCGGCGATCCGTCGGCAGTCTCGCTTGCCGATCAACTTCGCGGCCTTCAGCTCCGAATCGGGCGTTTGAAGACGGGGACGCCGGCGCGGCTCGTCGGCTCAAGCATCAATTATGATTGTCTGGAAGAGCAGAAGGGCGATGTTGAGCCGGAGCCCTTCTCCTATCTGACTCAACGTGTCGACCAGGAGCAGGTTTCCTGCTGGATCACCGCAACCAATCCAGACACCCACGCAATCATCCGCGCTGACATTGGTCAGTCGGCGATGTACTCCGGAAATATCTCCGGTGTTGGGCCGCGATATTGCCCGTCGATCGAGGATAAGGTGACGCGGTTTGCGGATCGGAGCTCGCACAACGTGTTTCTGGAGCCCGAGACGCGATGCGGCACGCTTGTCTACCCAAATGGCATTTCCACGTCGCTTCCAGCGACGTCGCAGGAGGCCTTTATTAGAAGCATTCCTGGGCTGGAAGCGGTGGAAATCGCTCAATTCGGCTATGCAATCGAGTATGATTTCGTTGATCCAACCGAGCTCAAAACGTCATTGGAGGTGAAGCGGGCGCCTGGCTTGTATCTTGCTGGTCAGATCAACGGAACAACTGGCTATGAGGAGGCGGCGGCGCTCGGTCTGATGGCGGGCGCGAACGCTGCGCTGGCGGCGGCGGGACGGGAGCCCTTTGTCCTAAGTCGGTCCGAGGCCTATATCGGCGTGTTGATTGATGATCTTACGACCCGTGGCGTGACGGAGCCTTACCGAATGTTCACGTCGCGAGCTGAATATCGACTTCTCTTGAGGGCCGATAACGCCGACGAACGCTTAACTCATCGGGGGCAAGCGGTCGGGATCGTGGGCGAGCTGCGTCGATCGGCGTACAAAAAATCGATTGAAGAGCTGGGCGCCTTGCGCGAGCAGCTTGGTCAGCGCACCGTAACGCCTCACCAGGCCGAATCGGTCGGTGTGGCGATGAACAAAGACGGCGTTCGTCGAAGCTACCTCGACTTTCTTGGGTATCCGGAGGTCGATTTTAGTGTGCTGGTCCGCTTGGCGCCCGAATTGGCGGCCGTAAGCCAGAGACATCGCGCCCGACTTGAGGCTGATGCGTTGTATGCGGGCTATCTGGATCGGCAGAAGAAGGAAATTGAGGTGATGCTTGCTGAAGCGTCTTTCCGGCTTCCCGATGATCTAAACTATGACGAATTTGGATCGCTCTCAAATGAGCTAAAAGAAAAACTTAAACGAATTCGCCCGGCGGACCTGGCGCAAGCGCGGCGGATCGATGGCATGACGCCGGGGGCGCTCGCAGCGTTGACCCCGCATGCGCGTCGCAAAGAGCCCGACGCCCCGCAGAAGGAGGTGTGACGCCTTGACTTTTTCTGGCGAGCAGGAGGGCAGGGCGCGGCGCCTGATCCAGTCCGAGTTGAGTGTTTCACGTGAAACAATGGATCGGCTTCAGTTGTTCGTCGAGCTTCTGGCGAAGTGGACCCAGTCAATCAATCTGGTTTCACGCGCCGACCGCGAGCGGATTTGGTCTCGACATGTTCTGGATAGCCTGGGGATGCATGAGCTGATTCCTGTGGGTGAAAGCTGGATTGATGTGGGCTCCGGTGGGGGGTTTCCTGCAATACCTCTCGCGCTGCTTGCGGAAGAGCGTGGGATCGGAGCAAAGCTTTGCATGATTGAGGCTGATCAGCGAAAGGCCGCTTTTCTGGCGACGGCAACGCGATCACTGGGGTTGCACGCTGAGATTCAGCCAAAGCGGATCGAGGATGTGGCCGCGAGCGGAAGGCGCGCTGCGCTGGTAACGGCCCGCGCATTGGCTCCTGTGGGCCGAATTCTTGAGCTGATTGAGCCAATGGTGAGCGAAAACGGAACGGTGGCGCTTCTTAAGGGCAAGTCTGTCAACGGTGAATTGACGGAAGCCCAAAAAAAATGGCATATGTCGTCGCAAGTGATGCAGCACCCGCTATCGCTTGAGGGTTCAATCTTGCTGATACAGGGGTTCCAACGTGCCCAATCCAGCTGAACTTGCGACGCAGGCCGCTTCTGGCGGCCCCGGTGGCGCCGGACGCGTATTTGCGATCGCTAATCAGAAAGGCGGGGTCGGTAAAACGACGACCGCAATTAATCTCGGCACCGCAATGGCGTCAGTGGGTCGCAAAGTCTTGGTGATCGATCTCGATCCGCAGGGCAATGCGAGCACGGGGCTTGGTGTCGACGCCGCTAACCGCAGCTTATCAACCCACGATCTACTGACTGGCCAGGCGACAATTGCCGCCGCCGCCATTCCAACGGCGCATGTCGCTAATCTGGCGATTATTCCGGCAAAGAAAGAACTGAGCGGCGCCGACCGCGAGCTTCTTGACGAGGCGGATGGTCGTCATCGACTCAAAGCTGCGCTCGCGAAAGCGCGCGAACACAGCTCGAGTGGTGTCGGCGGCTTCGATTATGTGCTTATCGACTGCCCGCCATCGTTGAACATTCTCACAGTCAATGCGCTGGTTGCGGCAGATGGCGTTCTTGTGCCGCTCCAATGCGAATTCTTTGCGTTGGAAGGCTTGAGCCAGCTGCTCAATACGATCCAGCGGATCCGAAAAAACCTGAATACGTCGCTTGGCGTGCAGGGCGTCGTGCTAACGATGTTCGACAAACGCAACAAAGCATATCATGGTGACGTTGCTGAGGAGGCGCATCAGGTTCTGGGCGACCTTGTCTACAAAACCATTGTTCCACGTGCAGCAAAGATCTCCGAAGCGACATCGCACGGGCAGCCAGGCTTGATTTACGATCGAAGCAATCCTGGCACCATCGCCTACGCAGATTTGGCGATTGAGGTGCTCGCAAGAGAGAGAGATCCGGTGGGAGCATAAAGAGGCCAGCTTCGCAGAAAGCTGAAGGAGAGAGGCAAAATGAGCAGTGATAACTTTGATTTTGAAGAGAGTGATGAGCGAGCCGAAGAGCAGCCATCCACTCCGCCAAAGCGTAAGAGCCTTGGGAAGGGACTGTCGGACCTTCTCAACGACTTTGACGTTGATGAAACGCCGTCGACCGCAGCAGGGCAAAAAAGCGCTGCGCTTGGGGATGTCCAGAGAATTTCGATCGACCTGATCGAGCCTAATCCGGAGCAACCACGGCGCCATTTTGATGATTCGGAGCTGAACGAACTTGCGGATTCAATCCGCGCCCGCGGCGTCATCCAGCCTATTCTGGTGCGCAGCGCGCCAGATCGGCCTGGCCACTACGAGATTGTAGCTGGTGAGCGGCGTTGGCGCGCGGCCCAACGGGCAAAATTGCATGAGATGCCGGTCGTCATTCGCGAATTGGATGACACCGAGTCGCTTGAAGTCGCAATTATCGAGAACGTTCAGCGCTCTGATCTCAATGCGATGGAAGAAGCTTTCGGCTATCAGCAGCTGATCGACCGGTACGCATACACGCAAGACATGTTGGCGAAGAATGTTGGCAAAAGCCGAAGCCACATCGCCAATACGTTGCGGCTGGTAAATATGCCAAGCAGTTTGCAAGATATGGTTCGGACTGGCGAACTAACTGCTGGCCACGCGCGTGCGGCGCTCAGCGCCGCCGATCCGGAGACGCTGGCGCGAAAAATCGTCCAGAAGGGCATGTCCGTGCGTGAGGCTGAGCAGGCTGCAAAGCAAGCGTCGCCGGCTGTCGCCACGCGGAGTGGCGGAAAAAGCGACCGCAAGGATGCGGATACGCGCCTTTTGGAGGGAGATTTGAGCGCTGCGCTGCGTATGCCGGTCGCGATTGTTTCGAAGGGCAAGCGCGGAGGCGAGCTTCGCATCTCCTATAGGAGCCTCGAGGATCTCGATGAATTGTGCCGGATGTTGCGCGGCGAAGAAGAAGCGATGTTTGCGAGTAGTTAGGTACGCCTCGGCGCTTGGATAGGCGCCGATCGCTCTACCCGATCAATTCCTGCGGCTTGCCGTGAAATATCGAGCAAGCCGTAGGCACAACCGCTCCACCAACTCGGACGCTAGCGGATCGCTTTGCCGCATCGCAGTTTCTACTTTGTGGATCTCGGTGAGCGCGCTCTCAAGTCGATCCGGGAGCCGATCCAACCGCTGAGCCGCCGTTTTCACAACTTTATCGGTTTTCCAGAAGAGTGGTCGCGCACGGCCTGCCGCGTATCCAGGCTGCACGCGTCTTACGTCGGCGCACAAACGGGCCAGGTTGGAAACAAAGCGCGCATCCGCTTCGCCCTTCGATCGATGCCCTTCAAGCGCATCCAACAGTTTCCATCCGCTTCCGTTAAATAGAAGCGGCGCTAATTCATCCGGATTTCCGCCACCGCTTTCGGGCAGGAGGCTTTCGAGCTCGCCAACCGTGGCCGCCGCGCCGGTTGACGTCGCAAGCGCAAGCTTCTGGATCAGAAACGTCGTCAGCACGGGGCCAGATTCAGCCGAATAGTCTCGGAGACGGGCTAAAACATCTGCAGAAAGATGGGGAAGCCCTTCTTTTGCCGCAAGATTTTCCAGGGCGGTATTGTCGATTGCTGTCTCATAAGCTGAGACCACGCGGCAAAAGTTGTTTGCGCGCGCCTTTGCAAGCGCGGACGATTTTCGTTTGAGGTCATGCGACGCGATTATGAGCCGGGCGTTCGAGTTCTCCGCCGAGACCTGTTCAAAGAAATCGCCAAGCAAGTCGCTGTGTTTCTCAGCGGCGTTTTCGACAATTAGCGACTCGGAGTCGCCAAACAGGCCTGAGGACGCAAATAAGTCGAATATACGGCTTGGATTAGCGGCAATTTCGGAAAAATCGGCCCGCTGAAATCTTTCGATGGAGGCGTCAAGCTCCCGAAGTCTTGTCGCGAGCGCGCCTGTAGCAGCATCGACTTTTTCCGGCTCGTTCCCGTAGACGAGCAATATTGCAGGAGGCGGCGTCGACGCGGCCAAAATGTCGGCAAGGGTGCTGTCGCCCCGCTCGGCCATACTACGTCGCCGCCCCTTTGTTCTTGTTGTGTTCTATTTTTCCGATTTCGCCCGGAGGGAAATCAAGCGAAGAGCGGTAATTAACTTTTCCGAAGTCGCATCCGCCAGTTTCTGCATAGCCGCGCGCTCAGAACTTTGAGTCGCGAACGTATCGGTGGTGGCGTTAACGGATGTAATTGCGCGCGTTTCACCGTCGATTACAGGATCATCGGCAACACCAACGAGTTTGTACTTCGTAATAGCTTCGAAGTTGAAACGGGTGATCTCGTCATCCGCAGTGATCGCCAACGAAGTTCGCTTAATATCAACGGAGATACTGAGCGCATAGCGGGCTTTAGGGTCGATCGAGACGAAGGATACGAGCCCCCGACGTAGTTGATATTGGAAACGAGAGCCGGCGCCGTCGATTTTGATGTCGCGCACGACGATCTGATTCTTTGCGCCGGCGGTTCCGCTAGGCGCCGCGATCGGAACGAAGCCGCATCCTGATACGATAGCCGCGAAACAGACGGCTGCGATTGCTTTAAGCCACGACATTGACGATCCTCTTCGGCACCACAATGATCTTCTTCGGCTTTGCGCCGTCGAGATGCTTTTGTACCAGCTCCATCTCGAGAACAAGCCGCTCAATTTCGTCCGCGCCCGAGTCAGCTGGAACGGTGATCTCGCCACGCTTCTTGCCGTTGATCTGTATGGGCAGGGTGACGTCGTCATCCACCAAAAACGCTGCTTCGACGGCGGGCCAGGGCGATTTCGCGAGCATCTGTTGTGCGCCGAGCAATTGAGCGGCCTCTTCGCTCATATGTGGCGTGAATGGGAACATCAGCCGCACCAGCGTATCGATCGCTTCGCGCCGGGCTGGGTCACTGCTTTTCGATCCGATTTCACCGGCAAATTCATACAGACGCGCGATGGCCTTATTGAAGCGGAAGCCTTCGATATCTTTTGTCACCGCATCGACAGCTCGATGGGCCGATTTGAGCAGTGGCGTCGGCTCGCCCGATCCGGCGGGAAGGTCTTTCGCCTCCTGCACCAAACGCCAAACCCGTTGGATGAATTTATAGGCGCCCTCGACGCCGGACTCGGTCCACTCGACATCGCGTTCGGGCGGGCTGTCGGAGAGCATAAACCAACGCGCGGTGTCGGCGCCGAATTGATCGATAATGTCCTCGGGCGCGACAACGTTCTTTTTGGACTTCGACATCTTGGTCGACGGCCCGATTTCGACTGGCGCGCCGCTCTCAAGCTCCGTTGCGCCATCGGCGGTTCGCGAAACTTGCTCTGGCGAAAGCCAGCGCCGGAGGGCTTGCTCGCCAGTTTTGGCGTTGATCAACCCATCATCGGTCTCGCTGACATCGGCGGGATCGACGCGTTCGCCGTCTCGCGTTGCAAAGGCCGCATAGGTTTCGTGGCACACCATACCTTGCGTGAATAGGGCGCCGAAGGGCTCACGCGCGCTATCGCTGAGATGATTCGTATCGTTCATCGCCCGAGCGAAGAAGCGCGAATAAAGGAGATGCAGGATGGCGTGCTCAACGCCGCCAATATATTGGTCAACGGGCAGCCAGTAATCGACATCATCTCGATTTGTTGGCGTTTCGGCCTTTGGCGAGCAGAAGCGCGCAAAATACCAGGAGCTGTCGACGAAAGTGTCCATCGTATCGGTTTCGCGCCGCGCAGGCCCGCCGCAGCTCGGGCACTCTGCTTTGAGCCACTCGGTCGCCCGATCCAGCGGATTGCCGGGTTGGTCAAACGAGACGTCTTTCGGCAGCGCAATCGGCAGCTCGGCGGCCTTGACCGGCTGCACGCCGCATTTCTCGCAATGGACAACCGGAATCGGGCATCCCCAGTAGCGCTGCCTGGAAACGCCCCAGTCGCGCAGGCGATAGTTTGTCATCCGCCGGCCGGTTCCAGCGTCTTCCATCCGAGCGATCACAGCCTCTTTCGCCTCGGCGACGGGCATGCCATCCAGGAATGACGAGTTAATCATCGCGCCAGATTCCGTGATCGCGTCAGACCCGACCTCGAATCCGTCGGCCTCCGCGCCATCCGGGAGCACTACAGGCGTGACGGGCAGGTCGTAAGCGCGGGCGAAGTCGAGATCGCGCTGGTCATGCGCGGGGCAGCCGAAAATCGCGCCAGTTCCGTACTCCATCAGGATGAAGTTGGCGACATAGACCGGCAGCTTTCGCTCTTGGTCGAACGGATGGACGGCGTGAAGCGCGAGTTTGCAGCCCTTTTTATCCGCTTTCTCCAGCGCTTCTTCGCTTGTTCCAACGCGTTTGCACTCGGCGATGAACTCCGCCAGCGCCGCGTCTTTCTCCGCCATACGTTTGGCCAGCGGGTGCTCCGGCGAGACGGCGACGAAAGAGGCGCCAAATATCGTGTCCGGCCGCGTCGTGTAGACCGTGAGTTTCTCGTCCTTCTTGGCCCGACGGCCTTTCAGCTCGAACTCGAATTCAAGCCCATGGGATTTTCCGATCCAGTTCGCCTGCATGGTGCGAACCTTCTCCGGCCAGTTTTCGAGCGTTTGAACGGCTTCGAGCAGCTCATCAGCCATTGAGGTGATGCGAAAGAACCACTGTGTGAGTTCCCGCTTTTCGACCAAAGCGCCTGAGCGCCAGCCCCGGCCTTCGATCACTTGTTCGTTGGCCAGGACGGTTTGATCGACCGGATCCCAGTTCACCGTCGCGTTTTTGCGATAGACGAGGTCTTTGTCGAGAAAATCGAGAAAGAGGCGCTGTTGCTGGGCGTAGTAGTCGAGATCGCAGGTGGCGAACTCGCGATCCCAGTCAATCGACAGCCCCATCAGTTTCAGCTGATCGCGCATGGCGTCGATATTTTCGTAAGTCCAATCGCCCGGGTGAACGCCCTTTTCCATCGCCGCGTTTTCCGCCGGCATCCCGAACGCGTCCCACCCCATCGGATGGAGCACGTTAAACCCGCGCGCCCGCTTATAGCGCGCCAGCACATCGCCCATCGTGTAGTTGCGGGTATGGCCAATGTGAATCCGACCGGACGGGTACGGAAACATTTCCAACACGTAAAATTTAGGCTTATCGGCGTCGCGCTCCGCGGCGTCGCAGCCGGCGTCCGCCCAGGCTGCTCTCCATTTCTGCTCCACCGGGCGCGGCGTGTAGCGCGTCATAATCGCCTCGTATCGTCACTATGTGGGGGCCGGCGCGCGCTCTCTATATCGAGCGCGCGCGGTTGGGCGCCTCGGATCGCATCGGCGATAAAGTCGAGGCGCTGGGGGGCTTATTTGCTTTTTTCGCGGCTGCGCAGCTGCCGGGCGCGGGTGAGGATCGCGTTTTCCAGCTTCCGCGCTGTGTCTTTAGAGACCGGCGCTTCAACCCATGCGCCGGAACCGTCTTTCTTCTGACGATTGACGACCACACGCAGGGAGCTCGCTGCGAGTTCCGCCGAGGTGATGTAGGCGGCGACCTTCACTCGCTCTTCCGGCGCCGCCGGCGAGGTTCCCCAGTCGGTGATAATTACGCCGCCATAAGGGTCCGTCGAGGCGAGCGGCAGAAAGGCGATTGTGTCCAGCGTTGCGCGCCACAGATGCTTGTTGACCGGCAGCTGTACGCCTTTGCTCTTTGAGCCGAGGCCAAAGAGGCCGCCGTCATCGTCTTTGCCGCCAGCACGCTTTTGATCTTCTTCGCGCGGGCTGAGCGTGCGGCCGCCGATCGCCTTGCGCCCGGCCGTCGATTCTTTCACCTCTACGCCGCTCAACCCCATCGTCTCGCAGCCGGCTAGCAGCGTGAGCGCAGCCACAGCCGAAACTGCGCCGAGCCGGTAAGAAATGCGCGTCGCCATATGAACCTCGCTTCTAGTGAACGCGAGCGGACATTAGCCATTGGCCGCGCCAGCGCAAGCAAAGTGGGGACGCGGCGCGCGGGAGTAGATCGGGCCCTGTCCCGCAAATATGTTTGTGGAGCGATTTTCGGCGTTTCAGGCGCCGGCCTCGATACGCGAATGTGGCTGATCAGATACAGCGCCTGAGGGGTCGAATTCCTCACCGCACTGGTTCCTTGACCAAAAGCGCTTCAGAGCCGAATTTCACCTCGCACCCAGGTGAACGGGGCGCGATATCGCTACACTCGAGATTTTTTGCGAGGGAACAATGAAAAAGGTTCTGTTCGGTTCGACCGCTCTGGTCGCCGCTGCTTTCGCTGGCGCCGCTGCTGCTGGCGACGTTAAACTGTCGGTCGACGGCGACATCATCGTTGGTGTTGGTGTTGGCGCATACAAAGACGGCTCGACCACCCGCGTCGAGAAAGACTTCCACATCATCCGTGAAGGTGAGATCCAGTTCAAAGCCAAAGGCACCCTGGACAACGGCATCACCATCGAAGCACGCATGGAGCTGGAAGGCTACAACGCGACTTCGTACGGCTCGATCCTTGACGAGAGCTGGGTTGCTATCTCGGGCTCGTTCGGCAAGATCCTGATCGGCAACAACGACACCGCACTGGACGCAGTTGCTGGCGGCATCGGCCGTCTGGGCTCGGCTGTTGCAATGGGTTCGTGGGACGGTTCGTACGAGTTCGTTCCTGCGTCGGTTGACCACGCTGGCGACACCGGCGATGGCCTTGCAGTACACTACTACACCCCGAACATCGCTGGCTTCCAAGCTGGTATTTCGTGGTCGCCAACCAACGAAGAAGACGCGGCGATCGACACGTCGGTCACCACCGACAACACCAAAGACGTTATCGCAGTTGGTGTTTCGTTCTCGACCACCTTCGACAAAGTTGACTTCGTCATCGGCGGTGGCTTCCTGACCCGCACCGTCAGCGCTGCTGGCGCGGCTGTTGAGCTGACCGAAGACCAGTGGGCGATCGGTGCTGAAGTTGCATTCTCGGGCCTGACCCTTGGCGCACGCTACGAGTCGGTTACCACCGAGACCGGTGCAACCACCGAAACCGAAGTCACCCGTTTCGGCGGTGGCATCATCTACGCAACCGGCCCTTGGGAGTTCGGTCTGAACGCTGCATTCGAAGACACCGACACCGGTACCGCTTCGACCAGCAAAGAAGAGCTGCGCATCAACGCTGGCGTTACCTACGAGCTGGGTGACGGCGTTGACCTCGGCCTGGGCGTTGACTACGGCGAAACCGAAACCGGCACCGGCGTTGAGACCGACGGCATCGGCGGCGCACTGCTGCTCGGCATCGCATTCTAATCGACCTTAAGTCGGTTACGAGATTGGGGAGAGCGGGCTTCGGCCCGCTCTTTCTTTTTGTGCGTTTGTATATTTTTGTTGGATGATCGCGTTCCCGCTGTTTGGTCGGCGAACCGCGCCGCGGCGAACTTCGCGCTATTCGCCCCCACATGCCGGCGGTGTTGTGACGTTCGAACGGAATAGAGGGTGAATATCGGTGAGCGAGACCCATTATCAGGATGTCTTGGACGCGATCGCCAAGGCGGCTGTCGACGCGAACCGATCCCCGGCGGACGTTCATCTCGTGGCGGTGTCCAAACAACAACCCTCAGAGCGCGTTTTAACGGTTCTGGAGGCCGGTTGCCGGGTTTTTGGAGAGAATAGGGTGCAAGAAGCGCAAGAGCGCTGGGAGGCGCTAAAAATGCGGTTTCCGGACATTCGGCTTCGGCTTATCGGTCCGCTGCAAACAAACAAAGTTAAGGCCGCCCTCGATCTGTTCGACGCCATCGAAACGCTGGACCGCCCTAAGCTCGCGCGAAAGATCGCGGAGGAGGTTCAGGCCCGCGGCGCAGCGCCCGAGCTGCTGGTTCAGGTCAATACCGGCGAAGAGCCGCAGAAGGCCGGCGTCGCGCCCGGCGCCCTAGAAGCCTTCTTGGCCGAGTGCGGATCGCTTGATCTGCGTATTGGCGGGCTCATGGCCATTCCGCCCGCGGATGAGCCGCCGGCGCCCCACTTCGCCCTGCTTCGAAAGCTGGCGGAGCGGCACGGTCTGGCGAAACTCAGCATGGGCATGAGCGCCGATTACGCGATCGCCATCGCGATGGGGGCGACATCGGTGCGCGTCGGGTCCGCCGTTTTCGGCGAACGCGCTAAACCGGCGTGAGGCGGCAAGACAATCACGCGTGATCGTGGTCGCCATCGCTCGAGGATCCACCGCAAATCCGTTTGGCTAAACGCAACGCAGCCAAGCGTTGGAAAGCGTGGCCGGCGCTGAATATGCAAAAAAATTGCGCTTCCAGCGCCCGCGAAGATTGGATCGCGGTTGGCGTCGACCACAGCGACCAAATCATACAGCGGGTCGGAACGGCGCATCCGTTCCGTGCTTCCCTTATAGGGCAACCGCACTGGCGTGTTGTAAGCCGCGCAGGCCGGATCATCGCACCAACCGTCCGATATCGCGATCCGATGCAACGGCAGCGCGGTTCGGGGCGCGCGCCCACGGTCCGAGCGATAAAGAACGCTCTCGATTTGGAAAGCGCCGGCAGGCGTCGCCCCGTCCCCCTCGCGCTTTTTCACGGTGGCGCCGCGCAGGCCAACCGAGCAAACGAAACGCCGCCCGCCAAATCGCGCCCCGCCATTCGGGCCGACAACCAAGTCCCATACGCCGCGACCGTTCATAGAATGTGCCCGCTCTTCTGCGCTTTGACCCGAAGGTAGGACCGATTCTCCGCCGTTTCCTCGGTCAGCACAGGGATGCGCTCGACCACATCAACGCCTCCGGCCGTCAGCGCGGCGACTTTGGCGGGGTTATTGGTCATGAGGCGGGCTTGACGAAACCCCATCGCGCGCAGCAGCGCCGCGCCGTCATTGAGCATGCGCTCATCATCGCCAAAGCCAAGCCGATGATTTGCTTCGACAGTGTCGTAGCCCTGATCCTGCAGCGCATAGGCGCGCATCTTATTGGCGAGGCCAATGCCGCGGCCTTCCTGTTGTAGATAGAGCAGGACCCCAGCGCCTTCCTGCGAGATTTGCCGCAGCGCGCGATTCAGCTGAGGGCCGCAATCGCATTTGAGTGATCCGAAGATGTCCCCGGTCGCGCAGGCGGAGTGCAGACGCGTCAAGACCGGTTTGTCTCGGCTCGGGGCCCCTATTTCGAGCGCGTAATGCTCCGAATCCCAACCAACCCGGCGAAAAACGCGCAGGATAGCATCGGCGCCCGCGGCGATGGGCACGCGCGCATGGCTCGCCTCGCGCCAGGAGCCTTCCGGTTCATTGGCGTTTTCGGGCAGGCGAACAAGGGCGATCTCTTCTTCGAGCGCCAGCTTTTCAGCCGCTGCGACCGTCGCGAGTGGCGTGACCAAAGCCGCCGGAAGCAGCTGCGCGCGCACACAGAGCTTGATCGCCGCGCGATGTGGGCGCGCATCGCCGTCTCGGAGCGATGTATGCGGTCCCAGCAGCGGAAACTCCATCGCGCGCGCCGGGTCAACAATGGCGGCGATCTCGGCGGGGCCGCAATCCTCCCGCAAGCGAATGCGCGCCAGATCGCCATCATAGGCGCGCGCCTTCAGCGCATCGGCGCGGCGCTGCGAGATCGCGATTGTGGGCGCGCCAGCCGCCTCGGGCAGCTCGGCGGCCATGCGGATCGCCGCCAAAATTCGATCGCTTAAGGTCTCGGCGGCGGCGACCAGCGCGGCGCTGTCTCCCACAATCAACGCGATCGGCGCGCCGCGCCGCAGTTCAGCGCAGGCGCGGGCGCGGCGATCTTCAGCGGAAATGATCATGGCGGCGCCCCTCACAGGTTCGTGACGACATAAATTGAAACAATGGCCCCGCACCGCTGACAGGGGCGTGAGAGGGCTGGGAGCGGATGTTGCGTCGCCGGGCGATAACGCCACGTCTGAAGCTGTAAACGGCCGATTTCATAAGCTTTCACTCTACCGCGCCCGAAGCGCATCGAGACGATATAGGAGACCTGAATGTCCGCGTTGAAAAAAATTCTGTTGATCGATGATGATCCGGATCTCCGGGAAGCGCTGGCGGAGCAGCTGCTGGTCACTGAAGAGTTCGACGTTTTTGAGGCCGACGCCGGCGGCGCCGGCATCGAGCGGGCGAAGAATGAGCTGTTTGATTTGATCATTCTCGATGTCGGCTTGCCGGATATGGATGGTCGCGAAGTCTGCAAACTCATGCGGCGCAATCAGGTGAAATGCCCGATCATCATGCTGACCGGGCATGACTCCGACGCCGACACGATCTTGGGGCTCGAGTCCGGCGCGAATGACTACATCACGAAGCCATTCAAGTTCGCCGTTCTGCTGGCGCGGATCCGCGCTCAGCTGCGTCAGCATGAGCAAAGCGAGGATGCGGTCTTCAATCTGGGGCCCTATGTCTTCCAGCCAAGCGCGAAGCAACTCTCGACCGAAGAAGGCAAGAAAATTCGTCTGACGGAGAAAGAGACCAATATTCTCAAGTACTTGCTGCGCGCTGCAGACCAGGTCGTCAGCCGCGATGTGCTTCTGCATGAGGTGTGGGGCTACAACGCCGGCGTCACGACCCACACGCTCGAGACCCATATCTATCGGTTGCGGCAAAAGATTGAGCCGGATCCCGGCAATGCGAGCTTGCTCGTGACCGAGAGCGGGGGGTATCGCCTGGTCTCCTGAGGTTAAGCAGAGGAGCGAAGGCATGCGGTTGAGCGTAGCGACATGGAATATCAACTCGGTGCGCTTGCGCGCCGGGCTGGTTGAAAAACTACTGACTGAAACAGCTCCCGACATCCTCTGCCTGCAGGAAACAAAGGCGAAAGATGAGAATTTCCCGGCTGATCACTTTTCCGCGCTCGGCTACGAAGCGCAGGCGATTGCTGGGGAGCCGAGCTACAATGGGGTGGCGATTCTTTCTCGCCATCCCATTGTCACGACCGACCGGATCGATTTCTGCGCTCAGGGCGACACTCGGCATATTCAGGCTCGGGTGGCGCTGCCGAACGGTGTCGAGCTGGACATCCATTCGCTGTATGTGCCGGCGGGCGGCGACGTGCCTGATCGCGAAGAGAACCCAAAGTTTGATCACAAGCTCCGCTTCGTCGATGAAATGGCGGAGCGTTGGGCGGGGACGAACACGCGCTCAATCGTGATGGGCGATCTGAACATTGCGCCGTTGGAGGCGGACGTTTGGTCACACAAGCAGTTGCTGAAAGTGGTCAGCCACACGCCCATCGAGGTTGAGAAGTTTGAGGCGGCGCAGCGGGCCGGCGGTTGGATCGATGTC
Organism: Neomegalonema sp.; assembly: GCA_022760355.1. Classification (GTDB taxonomy): domain Bacteria; phylum Pseudomonadota; class Alphaproteobacteria; order Rhodobacterales; family Rhodobacteraceae; genus JALEGB01. Next base: position 27,204 of record JALEGB010000036.1, on the reverse strand, counting down.
ACCCGCCAATTCACGCCGGTGGAGACGAAGCTGTATTCCTGGTGGTCCTACCGTGCGCGAGATTGGGCGGCGTCCGATCGCGGCCGTCGGCTGGATCACATCTGGGCGTCCGCCGATTTGGAGCCGGCGCTGCGTTCATCGGTGATTCTCAGGGAGGCGCGCGGATGGGAGAAACCGTCCGATCACGCCCCGGTATTCGCAACGCTTGAGTTTTAGGCGACGACCAGATTTACGAGTTCGCACCCTAGATTGAGCGCGCCCTGAACGCTTCGTACCGCGCTTCAATCGCGGCAAGCCCGCCCAGCCCTTCGATCATTGGTTGCAGATGGCGTTCGTAATTTTTCCATGCGCCGAAGGAGCTTGTGTTGACCGGGCTCCGCACGGAGTTGGCGCTGTGGGTATGCACCAAACGCTGGTTCTTTTCCGGGTGGAGGCAGGCGTCATCCCATGGCGCCCCGATCGCCTCGACGGCCGCAGGCGCTTTGGCTTGGAACGCGGTGACGAAGTCCTCATGACAGACATGGATCAGCCGGTCCGGGAAAATTTTCGACATATGCTCCATGAAATCATAGTAGGTGCGAAAAAAATGCGAAAGCAAATCCTGGCGCGACGCATAGAAGGCCGCGCGGAAATCTTGCTTAAAGCATGAAATACAGGTGTCCATCGGATGTCGGAACGTATGAACAATGGATGCGCGGGGAAACAGCGTTAAAATAAGAGGAATGCGTAGAAAGTTAATAAGCGCTTTGTCCAAAATTCGAAGCGCGTTTCGATTGCTGCAGATGCTGAGCGCTTCCTTTAAATAGTAGTTCGCGCCGGCCTGCGCCTCCGACTTTGAAATACTGTCGATGAACTGCATGCTGAGATAGTGGGGGCGGTCGCCGCTTCGTTTTTCGAGTATCAACCGTTCGGCGCGCGTTAATCCGTTATATTCAGCGACGCTGTCAATTTTAGGATGCGCGGTCAAAACCTGCTCCAGCAGCGTTGAGCCAGAGCGCGGCGCGCCGACGACAAACACCGGACGCTGGTCCTTCACGCCATATCCGCGACGGCGCTCAAAAAAGCTGGCGTCCAGATTTTGCCTGTAGTCTTCAATCTCCCGCGACCGTTGCTCGGCCGAGTACTCGCCGCCGGCAAATTGGTTCGCGCGGTCGAAATGCTCAAAAGCAAGGTCGTAGTCCTGTCGCTTCTCGTAGATCCGACCCAGCGCGTTTAGGCCGAAATAGCGATCATATTGCGAAGCGTTGTCGTGATCGATTGCGGCTTTCAGCTGCTCGAGCGTCTCATCATCAATCCGGGCCCCCTGGATGCGGGCGATGATTGTATAGGGTTCGGCGCGAGACGGTTCGAGTTCAATTGCTTCGCGCGCATAGGCGATCGCGTCATCCATACGCCCGGCATAGTAGTTATGCTCTGCCGTGGCGCTCAAGAGTTCGGCGTTGCGCTTGATCTTGAGAGCGGCCTCGAAATCTTTGTCCGCGCCCGCCAGATCCTGCAAGCCGCGCGATCGCACGAAGCCACGTTCGCGCAGTGCGCCGACATGCTCAGGCGCAACCTCTAAAATGCGGTTCAGCAGCTTTTCCGCCTTTGCAAAGTCCTGTTTGCCATAAATCGAAATCGCGGCCTTCAGCGCGGCGTCAATCTCCAAATCTCGCGCCGATTTAGCGCCTGGCGTCAGAATTGTCGGCGCAGCGAAAGACGGTGTCGACGGTTTCACCGTTCCGCTGGCGGCTCGCCGGTTGGGCGCGGTTGGTTTGCGAGGAGATTTGCGGGCCATGAGCCATTCTTTTTAGCTGGAGGCGGACGGGAAGTGAGCTGGAGACGGACAGGAAGCCAAAATCGACCACTGGCGGTATTGGACAACGGCCGCATCGCAACCATGCATTTCAAAAATACATGGTTGCTTGCGTGGGGGCGCAATGCGGCTTAGTCGCCGATTTTTTCTTCTTTTTCTTGTTCGATAACAAAAAGTGCTGGGTCAACTTTGACGTTGAAGACAGATGTCCGCAAAACAACTTTGGTAGAGTTGCCTTCTACGTCCGTTACGGTCCATTCGCGCAAGCGGAGCGGCGCTTTATCGAAGACCAGCATGATATCGCCTTGCGTATCGCCGCTGGGGTCAAAGACCGTAATTCGGTAGAATTTCTCAGTTTCTTCGACTTTCTTGACCGCTTTTTCTTTTCTAAGATCGACATCTTTTTTCAGCAACAAGTAAAGTGGCGTTTCAGACAGGGGGTAGCGATCAATCGCCGGGTCATTTTTCTCATCGAATACCGCTACCCAAAAACCGTCCGCCACCACGCGGACATAGCTCGGCGGCGCATAGCGGAAATACATCCGGCCTGGCCGGCGAATCGCATAGTCGCCATCCGTGATCAGATCGTCGGACGAAACCTGACGAAATTTGCCGGTGATGGTTTTGACCGAGTTCAGATAGGCGCTGATCTTGTCGATGATTGCGTCCCGCGCCTTTGCGGCGTCGGCTTCCGCCTCTTTCGACGTTTCGGCAAGGAGGCTGGTTGGCGCCGCTACGGCGCCGGCCAGGAGGGCGAGCGACAGGCAGGCGGCGCGGGCAAGCGCGCGGCGAGGCGTCCAGGACGCAAAGCGTTGCGCGGCGGCAAAGTTCAACATGACCATTCCCCTATTGCGAGCCCAAAGCGGCAGCCGCATGCGCGGCGTCGCAAGGCTTACAGAATCAGACGGGTGCGGTCATTTCGCGGCGACCGCATCGCGCGGCGCTAAAACCTCTCTTTTGCCCGCCGAGGTCAAGGGGGAGACGACGCCGTCGCGCTCCATTTGCTCGATTAATCGTGAGGCGCGGTTATAGCCCACCTGTAATCGGCGCTGAAGGAAGCTGGCGGAGGCGCGATGCTCGTCCAGCACGATCTGGACCGCGCGGTCATACAGCGAGTCGTCACTGTCTTCATTGCTATGCTCAGCATAGTCTGCGGCGCCGTTATCCGCGCCATCGAAGACCAAGAGGTCTGGCGCAGCGCCTTGTCGACGCAGATGCGCTGCGGCGTCCATCACTTCAGCGTCCGACACAAACGGCCCATGCAGACGCTCAAGCCGGCCGCCGCCCGGCGAGTACAGCATGTCGCCGCGGCCGAGCAACCGCTCGGCGCCGGGGCGATCAAGGATCGTTTTGCTGTCCGCCGCCGAGGCGGTTTGGAAGCTGATTCGCGTCGGGAAGTTGGATTTGATCAAGCCCGTGATCACGTCCACCGACGGTCGCTGAGTCGCGGCGATGACATGCAGACCCGATGCGCGGCCCATCTGAGCCAAGCGCAGCACGCAATGTTCGATTTCCTTGCCGGCGACCATCATGAGATCCGCCAGCTCATCGATCACAATCACGATGCGAGCCATCGGATCCGGGGCGATCCGCTGCTGCTCGATGATCGGCTCGCCGGTTTCCGGATCCTGACCGTTCTCGACGGTGACTTCGAAGGCGCCGCCGGAGCGTCGCAACGTCTCCGCGCGGGCGTTGTAGCCATCGATCGCGCGAACCCCGATCTTTGACATCAGCTCGTATCGCCGCTCCATTTCGCGGACGGCCCATTTCAGCGCCGAAACCGCCGATTTGGCGTCGGTTACAACCGGGGAGATCAAATGTGGCGCGCCATTATAGACCGAAAGCTCAAGCATCTTGGGGTCGATCAGCAGTAGGCGCAGCTCAGTTGGATTTAGCCGGTACAGCAGCGAGAGAAGAATCGCGTTCACCGCCACGGACTTGCCGGAACCGGTGGCGCCGGCGATCAGCAGATGCGGCGCGCTCGCCAGATCAATCACCACGGGCGAGCCGATCAAGTTGCACCCGAGTGCGATCGGAAGGGCGCCGGAATGGGCGATGAACTTCGGATCTTCGAGCAGGGAGCGCAGGCGGATGGTCTGGCGCTCATCATTCGGGAGTTCGACCGCAATCACATGCTTGCCTGGCACCGTGGTGACGCGTGCTGAGACGGCGCTCATTGCGCGTGCGATGTCGTCCGTCAGTCCGACAACGCGCGAGACCTTAACGCCGGGGCCGGGCTCGAGCTCAAACTGGGTGACAACGGGGCCGGGGTTGGCGTCAATCACATCGCCGCGCACCGAGAATTCTTCGATCACGCGCTGAAGATGCTCGGCGCGCTCCGCCAGGCGTCGCTCAAGATCGTCCGGGGGCGGCGCGTCATGGCTTGTTTCGAGCAGGTCCAGCGCCGGCGGCGCATATCCTGGCGCAGCCCGGCCAATCGTCCAGCCACCGGCTTCGGCGGGGCGACGCGGCGCGCGCCGTTTTGGCGCGGTTGGCGGCGCGCTATGCACGCTGCGCCATTCATCATCAAGCGCGCGTTCAAACTCAGCCTGGGGCCGCTGGGCGGGCGCGTCCTGCTCGGGCTCAGTCGGAGGCTTGGCTGGCGCATCCGCAGTGAAATTCGCATCGGGGCCCGGCATTTCGCCGCGCCAGTAGGTTGGTTCGGCGGAGGCGTCGGAAACGGCGGGCTGGAAGTAGAAGTCGGGCTCCCCATCGCCGATCTGCCGGTTGATCGGCGTCGGCGGGCGGCGTCGCAGGGGCGCCGAGGCCTGCTCGAACAGTTCTGTCTGCCGCGGCTCCGGGTCATAGGGCGCATCCGCCCAGTCCGGCCGTTCCAGCCGGGCGCGCTCACGCTCATCATCCTCGCGCCACGCATCCATATCTTGTGGTTCTGACGCGTCCCAATAGCTTACCGGCGGCTCTTCGCGACGAAATTGCGCGCTTTGCTCATTGCGCCGCGGCGGGAAGGGCGGCGTCTGTGGCGGCTCGCCATGATAGATCGGCACCTCTTGTTGGCGATCGCCGCCAATAAGGTTCCCCAGCATGCGCGTCGCTTCGCCAATTTCGCGGCGAGAACGGCGGGCAGCCCATTTCACATCGCTCAGGCGTCCGCCCAGCGCGATGAGCAGCAGCCAGGCGGTGACCGGCGTCAGGACGATCGTTGCGGCGACCATTCGCGCGCGCGGCGACTCGAGCCACACGAAATCGGTAAGGAGACGGAAGCAGATGTCGCCGAAATAGCCGCCCAATCCCGCGCCGGGGGCGATCTGGCCCACATGGGCTGACGCAAAGCCGCTGACGGCGCCGATCGCGAGGGGCGCCGCGGCCAGTCGGCCGGCGACGGGGGCGGGCGCTTCGCCGCGCACAATCCAGATGGCCCAGGCCAGCGCCAGCGCGACGAGCGTGTAGGCGCCGAGGCCAAGCCGCGTCAGCAGATCTGCGGCCAGTTGCGCGCCGCCGGCGCCAAACAGGTTCCGCGCTTCGCGTTCTGTCGCATTGAGGGCGTTGGGATCGTCGGCGCTGTAGGTTGTAATCAGCGCGAGGAGCAAAATTGCCGCGCACGTCAACAGGCCGGCCAGCCCGAGCCGCAGCGCATGGAACACTGCCGAGCGTTCGCCTTGGTTAAAAAACGGTCTGCTCACCGCTCGCCTCCAGTTCCACGCCGCTCGCGGGATCTGGCGGCGTCGGCCTTAATCTATGAGCGTTAAAGGTAAATAAGCCCTGTTCGTCGGCAGGCTCGGGTTAGATTTTACTCACCTTCGCCCGCGCGGCGCGGCGACGGCAAATAGTCGCGCTTACGCGCGCTTTGCTGGATTGAGCGTTCGGGCCGTCCAACTAAAACAAAACGGACCGTGCTGACCGGAACAGTGCGGGGCGAGCGAAAGGACGGCGCGACGATGACCGATAGGGCGGCTCCTGATATTCGAACCGAAGTCGCAATCTTAGGCGGCGGGCTGGTGGGGGCGGCGCTGGCGCTGGCGCTGGCGAAGCGCGAGATCGACGTCACAGTGTGTGACGGGCTGCCGCTGGAGCATCAGCTCGACGATGAGTTCGACGGCCGCGCATACGCCGTCGCTCTCTCGTCACGCCGATTTTTGGGTCATCTTGGCCTGTGGGAGCAGCTCGCCCCAAATGCTCAGGAGATCCGCGACATTCTGGTGTCGGATGGCCGGCCAGGTGAGCGCGCATCCGAGTTGAATCTGCATTTTGACGCTGATGAGATGGGCCCCGCCGGCTACGGCCATATGGTTGAGGATCGATTTGTCCGGCGCGCGCTGTTGGAGGCCGCCCGCGCGGCGCCCGGCGTGCGGTACCTGGATTCGGCGCCGGCGGAGCTCGAGGATCCAGATCGCACCGTTGGTCGCGTGCGTCCGACTGAAATCCGGCCGGTATTGCGGTTGGCGGATGGCCGAAGGATCGAGGCGGATCTTGTTGTCGGCTGCGACGGTCGCCGATCGCGGGTTGCGGAGGCGATCGGAGCGGTTCGCATACGCGGCGACTATGACCAAATCGGATTGGTATGCGCGATTGAGCATCAGAAGCCGCATGGCGGCGTGGCCCATGAGCTGTTCCTGCCCTCAGGGCCATTCGCGATCTTACCGTTGACTGGAAATCGCTGCTCGCTGGTGTGGACGGAGCGGACAGCGATGGCGAGAAGCTACGAGCACGCGTCGGATGCGCTCTATCTCAGTGAAATTAAGCGGCGCATCGGCGGCATTCTGGGCGAGATCTCGTTGGCCGGGAAACGCTGGCAATATCCGCTGAACACAACGGTAGCGGATCGCTTCGTCGCGCCGCGGGTTGCGTTGGTGGGCGACGCCGCGCGTGGCATGCATCCGATCGCGGGGCAGGGCGCGAATTATGGTTGGCGGGACGCCGCTGCGCTCGCTGAGGTGGTGGGCGACGCGGCGCAGCGGGGCGAAGATATCGGCGCGCTGGATGTTCTGCGCCGCTATGAACGTTGGCGCCGGCCGGACAGCTTGGCGATCTCTTTGGCGACAGACGGGCTCAACCGGCTATTTTCGAATGATATTGGTCCGGTTCGTTGGGCGCGGCGGCTGGGGCTGGCCGGCTTCGGCAAGATTGGCCCGCTGCGGCGGGCGGCGATGAAACTCGCCGCCGGCGATCTCGAGCATTTGCCCCGTTCGATGCGAGGCTGACGCCTACTCGGCAGCTTCCGCAGATCCGTCAGCTGCGGCGGCCAGGAACCGCTCAACATCGAGCGCGGCCATGCAGCCCATGCCGGCCGAGGTTACGGCCTGGCGGTAAACATGGTCGGTCACGTCGCCAGCGGCGAAAACGCCGGGGATGCTCGTCGCCGTAGATCCAGGCGTGACTTTGACATAGCCGCCATGATGCAGCTCGAGCTGGTCTTTAACCAGCTCCGACGCTGGCGCATGACCGATTGCGACGAACACGCCATGCACAGGAATCTCTTTTGAGTCGCCGCTTTCGACATGCTTGACCCGCACCGCCGTCACCCCGCGTGGATTATCGTCCCCCAACACTTCGTCGACCGCGTGATCCCACAGCACCTCGACCTTCGGATTGGCGAACAGTCGCTTCTGCAGGATTTTTTCTGAGCGCAAGCTGTTCCGGCGGTGAATAAGGGTCACCTTCGATGCAAAGTTTGTCAGAAACAGCGCTTCCTCGACCGCAGTGTTGCCGCCGCCGATCACGGCGACTTCTTTGCCGCGATAGAAGAAGCCGTCACATGTCGCGCAAGCAGAGACGCCAAAGCCCTTGAAATGCTCTTCACTTTCCAAGCCTAGCCACTTCGCCTGAGCGCCGGTGGCGAGAATGACCGCATCTGCGACGTAGGTTACGCCGCCATCGCCTTTTGCGGTGAAGGGCCGCTTCGAAAGATCAAGCGACGAAATATAGTCGCTGATGATCTCCGTCCCCATCTCTTTCGCATGATCAAGCATGCGCTCCATCAGCTCCGGCCCCTGCACCGTCGTGTCGCCTGGCCAGTTCTCCACTTCGGTGGTGATCGTCAGCTGGCCGCCCGGTTGCACGCCCTGCACCAAAATTGGCTCAAGCATCGCGCGCGAGGCGTAAATAGCGGCGGCGTAGCCCGCGGGGCCCGAGCCAATGATCAACAGTTTAACGCGTCGCGTATCGCTCATGGTGTTCCTCATACGACAAAGCGCGGCTCCCGCGTGCTCCAGAGTGTGGAGCGCCACGCACAGTTCCGCCGCCTCGTCCTTTTCAGGCCTCACTTCAGGCCATAAAGCCAACATTATCGCATATTTCGCCATGCTAGCCGCGAGTTCAACGGGCGCTGATCATGATTTCACGAAAACTTAAATTGAAAGCCGCTGACGCCGCGACATCCGCTTTGCGAATGTTCGGCCCGGAAGCGGCGCACAAAGCGGCCTTGCTGTCGCTGCGGCTCGCCTATCCGGCCGGCGAGCCGCCAGCGGCGCGACCGCGGCTGGCGATACGGTTGTTGGGGCTGGAGTTTCCTCACCCGGTCGGGATCGCCGCTGGGTTTGACAAAAACGCGGTGGCTTGTGATCCGCTGCTGCGGCTGGGCGCAGGCTTCGTCGAAGTTGGCGCGGTGACGCCAAAGCCGCAGGCGGGCAACCCTACACCGCGGCTGTTCCGGTTGGTTGAGGACCGGGCGGTCATTAATCGGATGGGTTTCAACAATGACGGGCTGAGCGCTATCTCAACTCGCTTGCGCGCGCGGGCGGAGTGTCCCGGTATTGTCGGCGCGAATCTGGGCGCCAACAAAGACTCAGAAGACCGGATGGCCGACTATGTTCTCGGCTTGCGGCGGTTATGGGGGGCGGTCTCCTTCTTCACGATCAACGTGTCCTCGCCAAACACTGAGAAACTGCGCGATCTTCAGGGCGGCGCGGCGTTGACGGAGCTTCTGACCCGCGTGATTGCGGAGCGGGATGAGATGGCGGAGGCGACCGAGAGCTGGGCGCCGGTGTTGGTGAAGCTCGCCCCGGACTTGGATGCTGCGGCGGTGGAGGAAGCGGTCGCGGCGATGATCGCATCGGGCGTCGATGGGGCGATCATCTCGAATACGACGGTCGCGCGTCCCGACACGCTTCGGAGCGTCCACGCGGCGGAAAAGGGCGGCCTCTCCGGCGCGCCGCTGTTTGAAGCTTCGACGCAAATTCTTCGCGCTGTAGCGCAGGCGACGGAGGGGCGGTTGCCCCTCATCGGCGTTGGCGGCGTTGGCGATCCGGCTCAAGCCTATGCCAAAATCCGCGCGGGCGCGAGCCTGGTGCAGCTCTATAGCGCTTTGGTCTATGAGGGGCCGGGGTTGATCATGCGCATTGCGGATGGGTTGGAGGAGCTGCTTGATCGGGACGGGTTCGCGAGCCTGGCCGACGCGGTAGGCGCAGATTTGCGATAGCCGCTTGCGCGTTTGGCCGGGCGTCGGATTGGATCGGAAAAACCAGTCCGCTCCGCGACCATGCTGGAGCCAAGACACTCGCATAGGCGCTGACGTCGCCAGTGTTATGACTTGGCGCGCTCCGCGAAGTGAGCGGCTAGCTTTTGAGCCGCTTCCTCAAACCGAGATAGATCCGTCAGGGGCAATGGCGCGTCGCCCGTGGCGATGCCGCAGCTGCGCGCGGCAGGCAGCGCCAGCATCAAGTTTACCGGCAGTTCAAAATCCTCAGCGGTAATGGCGCGATCGCGCAATTCCGGGGCCGCGGTGACAAAATCGGACGCTTTAGTCGCCGTATCGCCCACGCCATTATCATAGAGGGCGAGCGGCAATCCGCGAGCGACCGCGAAGCCAATTTCAAAGGAGGTGCCATCATCGGCCAACGCGCCGAGAAAGGGCGTCGCGTTGGCGATCACGCCATCGGCCGCGTTCAACATCGCGATATTTGCGTCATAGATGCGCGCGGCGATTTCGTGCGGCGCCGCCTCTGCATCAAGGCACAGCTCATTGTCGAGCGGCCAGAGCGCGTCCATTCCCAGCTGGGCGCAGATGCTTTTTTTCTGCGCGCCGATGCTTTTCGCGTCGGCGTGGAACACGTCTGGCCCCGCCAGATAGATCTTAGGTCTCTGCTCGGCCATCACACTTATTCTTTCAAAAGCCCTTTTAGTTCATACAGCGCCGAAAGCGCTTCGCGCGGCGTCATCGCGTCAGGATCGAGTAGATCCAGCCTTTCGATCACCTCAGGCGGCGCGCCGTTGGCGGTCGCCGGCGGTTGCTCAGCCGCTGCAGCGAAAAGGGGGAGGTCGTCGACAAGTTTTTCCGCTCGGCTCCCAGCACTTTCGGCGCCGGTTTCCAGCCTTTCGAGCAAATCTCCGGCGCGATCGATGACGATTTTGGGCAGACCTGCAAGTTTTGCGACTTGAACGCCATAGGAACGGTCAGCAGCGCCGGAAATGATTTCCCTTAGGAAAACAACGTCGCCTTTCCATTCTCGGACGGACACGGTCACATTCCGCAGGCTGGCCTGCGTCGCCGCGAGCGCGGTCAGCTCGTGATAATGGGTCGCAAACAGGCCGCGGCAGGCGTTCACCGCGACCAGATGCTCAAGAGTGGCCCAGGCGATGGAGAGGCCGTCATAGGTCGAGGTGCCGCGCCCGATTTCATCGAGGATCACCAGCGATCTTGGGCCGGCCTGGTTCAGGATCGCCGCCGTCTCCACCATTTCAACCATGAAGGTTGATCGCCCACGCGCCAGGTCGTCCGACGCTCCGACCCGGCTGAACAGTTGATCTACAACGCCAATATGCGCCCGGCTGGCTGGAACAAACGCGCCCGATTGCGCGAGCACGGCGATCAGCGCGTTCTGGCGCAAGAATGTCGATTTACCGGCCATGTTGGGTCCGGTGACAAGCCAGATGGATTGGGCGTCGGCGCCATCTGCGGAAAGGTCGGCGTCGTTGGGCACAAACGGGCCGTCTCCCGCCGCTTTCAGCGCGGCTTCGACAACCGGATGGCGGCCGGCCTCGATGACAAAAGCGCGCCCATCGTCGATGGAGGGGCGCACCCATCCTTCATCATCCGCCAACTCCGCCAGTGCGGCGTAGACATCGAGTTCCGCGATCGCGGCAGCCGCGGCGGCGATGGCGTCCGCCGTGGACAGCGCTTGGGCGGCCAGTTGATCGAATGCGGCTTTTTCCAGTTCCGCCGCATGGTCCGCCGCCCGCGAGATTTTGCTCTCCAGCTCCGCGAGTTCGACGGTCGTGAACCGGACGGCGTTCGCCATCGTCTGTCGATGGATGAACAGCTCATCCATCGGCTCGCTCATCATCTTCTTGGCGTGGCTGGCGGGCGTTTCGACAAAATAGCCGAGAACCGCATTGTGCTTGATCTTCAGCGCGCCGACACCGCTGTCCTGTTGATAGCGGGCCTGCAGCTCGGCAATCACCTGGCGCGCATTTTCGCGCAGTTTTCTGGCTTGATCCAGCGCCGGATCGTAGCCCTCAGCGATTGCGCCCCCGTCTGAAAGCCGCAAGGGCGGTTCTTCGGCGACCGCGTGGGCCAGCTCCTCGCAAAGCGTCGCCGCGCCGACAAGATCAGGCGCGCACGCGGCGACGCGCGCGGGCCCGCCATTCGCGTCGCCCATCAGCGCGTCCGCCGCCTCCGCCGCCGCGCTGAGCCCGTCGCGCAGCGCGGCTAAGTCGCGCGGGCCGCCTCGCCCCAAACCGAGCCGAGAGAGCGCGCGCTCCAGATCCGGAGCGCGCCGCAAGATGCTGCGCAGGCTCGCGCGCAGCGCGCGTTCTTCGGTGAAATACTGCGCGGCGTCCAGCCGTTGGCGAATTTCGTCCGGGTCCGCCGAAGGTCCTGACAAGCGCGCCTCGAGCAGGCGCGCCCCTGCGGCTGTCGCAGTCCGGTCGATCGTGGCCAGCAAGGAGCCGGCGCGGCCGCCTGACAGCGCTTCGGTCAGCTCAAGATTTCGCCGGGTCGCCGCATCGATCCGTAGCGAGCCGCCGGCTTTCTCCTTTTGCGGCGGACGCAACAGCGGAAGGCGCCCGCGCTGGGTCAGGTCGAGATAATCATGCAGAGCGCCAAGCGCGGCGCATTCCGCGCTGTCGAAGGCGCCGTAGGCGGCCAGGGAGGTCGCGCCGAACAGGCTGGCGAGTTTGCTTTCGCCGCGGTCTGGCGCGAAGCTTGACGCCGCGATCGCGCTGGCGGTCGCCCCCGCCTCATCGATTATATCGTTCAGTTCCGGGTCGATCGGTCGCGCCGCTAACACTTCCCGCGGCGCGATCCGCGCCAATAAGGCCGGCAGCGTCGCCCGAGGCGCAATCGCCGTGTAGAGCGCGCCGGTTGAGATGTCCGTCCAGGCCAACGCCCCGCCGCCCTTCTTTTCGGCGAACGCCGCCAGGTAGTTGTGGCGGCCGCCCTCCAGCAGCGCATCCTCGGACAGGGTGCCGGGCGTCACCAGCCGCACGATTTCCCGCTTCACCACCGCTTTGTAGCCGCGCTTTTTGGCTTCGGCCGGATCCTCCACCTGCTCAGCGACGGCGACGCGAAAGCCCTGGCGGATCAACTCATGCAGATAACGCTCCGCATTATGGATCGGCACGCCGCACATTGGGATGGGCTCATCGCCGGCGGAGCCGCGCTTGGTCAGCGCGATGCCGAGCGCCTCCGCGGCGATCGCAGCGTCCTCGAAAAACATCTCATAGAAATCGCCCATCCGAAAAAACAGCAGATGATCCGGATGCGCGGCCTTCATATCCAGGAATTGGGCCATCACCGGCGTCGCATCGGCGCGCCGGGCGTCATGATTAGGGGACAGCGCAACCTGAGTGGTCGCTGCGGCTGGTAATGCTCTCTCGCTCATGGAGTGTCGTTACCGCAGCCTCGGCGTTGGCAAAAGCCGGCATGATCGTCAAAGTTTCACGCATGGACATTTGACAGCACCTGTCTTTCGCAATCCATAGTCGCTGCAAAATGCAGGAGGACTAAATGGCGTCGGACCAAGGCGACGAGCGGAATTCAGAACTCGATCAGGACGCGCTGATCTACCACAAAACCGGCAAGCCGGGTAAACTGGAGATGACGGCGACCAAGCCGATGTCGACCCAGCGCGACCTTTCGCTCGCCTACAGTCCTGGCGTCGCTGCGCCGGTCCGCGCGATTGCCGACAACCCGGAAGCGGCTTTTGACTACACTGCGCGCGGCAATATGGTTGCTGTGATTACCAATGGCACCGCGATTTTGGGTCTGGGTAATCTTGGCGCGCTGGCGTCCAAGCCGGTGATGGAAGGCAAGGCGGTGTTGTTCAAGCGCTTCGCCGATGTTGATTCAATCGATCTTGAGCTGAACACTGAAGATCCCGACGCTTTTATTCAGGCGGTTAAACTGCTGGAGCCCAGCTTCGGCGGAGTTAACTTAGAGGATATCAAGGCGCCGGAATGTTTCATCATTGAAAGCCGTCTCAAAGAGGAGATGGATATTCCAGTCTTTCACGATGATCAGCACGGTACGGCGATTATTTGCGCCGCGGGGTTGTTCAACGCGCTGGAAATGACCGGGCGACGGATTGAGGACACGAAATTCGTTCTCAACGGCGCCGGCGCCGCCGGCATCGCTTGCATCGAGTTGGTGAAGGCCATGGGCGCAAAGCATGAGAATTGCATCGCCTGTGACAGTAAAGGCGTCATCCATGTCGGCCGCGACACGGGGATGAACCAGTGGAAATCCGCGCATGCGGTTGAGACTGATCTGCGCACTCTGGAAGACGCGATGAAGGGCGCCGATGTGTTCCTTGGCGTCTCGGTTAAAGGCGCGCTGACCCCGGCGATGGTCAAGTCCATGGCCGATAAGCCGATTATTTTTGCGATGGCGAACCCAGATCCGGAGATTACGCCGGAGGAAGTCGCCGATATCCGCAATGACGCGATTATGGCGACGGGACGCTCCGATTATCCCAACCAGGTCAACAATGTTCTCGGCTTTCCCTATATTTTCCGCGGCGCGCTCGATGCGCGGGCGACGACGATCAACGACGCGATGAAGGTCGCCGCTGCGCGGGCGATCGCTGAGTTGGCGCGGGAGGATGTGCCGGACGAGGTGGCCGCCGCCTATGGCAAGAGCCTTTCCTTCGGCCCGGACTATATCATCCCCGCGCCGTTTGACCCGCGGCTGATCTATAAGGTGCCGGCCGCGGTCGCGCGCGCGGCGATGGAAACGCGCGTGGCGCGTCGCCCGATTATCGATATGACGCGCTACGAAGCCTCGCTGAAAAAGCGACTGGACCCGACGTCCAGCATGTTTCAGGCGCTTCAGGCCCGTCTCCGCGCGGCGCCCAAACGTATCGTTTTCGCCGAAGGGGACGATTCGCGCGTCATTCGCGCCGCCGTCGCCTATGCGCGGGCTGGATTGGGCACGCCAATTCTCGTGGGACGGACGGATCAGATCGAAGCTGGTTTGACGGAGGCTGGATTTGGCGCCGAGGAGCGCAAATTGCTGGAGTTGGTGGAGCCTGGCGCAACGGCGCGGACGGCGGAATATGTGGATGCGCTCTATCAACGGCGGCAGCGGAGCGGATTTTTGCGCCATGATTGTGAGCGTCTGATCCGGAGCGATCGTCAGGTGCTGGCCGCGGCGATGTTGTCCGCCGGTGACGCGGATGGGCTGGTCTCAGGCGTGACCCGCAAATCGGCTTTGATTTACAACGACATACGTCGCGTGATTGATGAGCGTCCGGGCGATACTGTTGTGGGCGTATCCGCGCTTATTACCCGCGGCAGGACCGTTTTTGTCGCTGACACGATGATCAATGATTCGCCTGACGCCACGGCCTTGGCGGATATTGCGGAGCGGGCCGCCGCCGTTGCGCGCCGCTTTGGTTTGGAGCCGCGGGTGGCGATGCTGTCTTACGCGACCTTTGGCTATCCGGTGACCGAGCGCGCCAGTCGACAGCGGGAAGCGGTCGGTATTTTGGAAGAGCGTGGCGTCGATTTTGAGTTTGACGGCGAAATGGCCGCGGATGTGGCGTTGGACCTCGACTATATGGCCGAATATCCGTTCTGCCGTCTGAGCGGTCCTGCGAATGTGTTGGTGACGCCGGCGCGGACCTCGTCTTCGATTGCGACGAAGATGCTGCAGAAGCTCGCGGGCAGCACGTTGATCGGTCCGATTCTGACGGGGCTCGAGCGGCCGGTTCAGATTTGTTCGATCAAAGCCGGCGTATCTGAGATCCTAAACGCGGCCATTATCGCTGGCAGTGATATCGGTTAACCAACGGGCCAAAATGCGTTGGGGGCTGGCCTAACAGCTGGTCCCCCGCCGCCGGAGCTATGAGTTCCCACCCTAGAACTTGTGGATATTTTACGGAATTATCCACAAGTCCAGCATCTGCCTGGCCGCGTTTTAGGAATCGTTAGATGGGGCCATCTAACTTCAAATCGCTCTAAGCCGCCGCTCCGATCAGGCGCGCTTTGCCCACCGGGATAAGTTCGGCAACTTTAGCGATCAGGGCGCTTGGGCTGATCGGCTTGGTCATAAATTCATCCATGCCCGCTTCGGCGCACGCCCGCTCCATCGCGCGATCGCTTTCGGCCGTCAACGCGACGATCAGCGTGTTGCTGGACGCGCCGCCAGAGGCGCGAATGGCGCGGGCGGCTTGAACGCCGTCCAGAACTGGCAGACCAACATCCATTAAAATCAAGGGATAAGGGTGCTCACCAGCGGCTTCGATCGCCGCCTGCCCGTCCATTACAAAATCCGGCGTATGGCCGGCGCGCTCAAGGATCGCTCGGAATAGAGCGATATTGGCCTGCACATCCTCGGCGATCAGAATACGCTCACTGCCGGCCGACGGTTCATGGCTGTTCATTGGTCGCGTCCTTTATCACCTTGCGGCCCGCGGGCGGAGCCTCAGCAAGATTTACCTTAAGAGGTAAGATGCTAACGCGCTGTAAGCGAGCAATCTTAACGAGAAATTGGGGTGCGCCGGAGCCGTGCGGCTTCTGCGACATGCGGGCGACGAATCGTTTCCGATCCCGCCAGATCTGCAATCGTGCGGGCAACGCGCAGGATTCGCCGATAGCCGCGGGCGGTCAGGCGCATCTTCTCCGCCGCCAATGTCAGCAGATCCAACGCGTCCTCATCAGCATGGGAGACGGCGTCGAGCGCTTCGCCGTCGGCTTCGGCGTTAAGCGTTAAATGCGGGAAGCCCGTTTCGACAAACCGCGCTTTTTGCTGGGCTCGCGCAGTTGCGACGCGCGCTGCGACGTCGCTCGATCCTTCCTGGGCGGGCGGCAGCCGCATTTCCGAAGGCGTCGCCGCCGCCATCTCGATTTGAATATCGATCCGGTCCAGCAGCGGGCCGGACAAGCGCGATTGATAGTCCAGGCCACATTTCGGCGCGCGTGAACAGGCTTGTGTCGGATCGCCCAGATAGCCGCAGCGGCAAGGGTTCATCGCCGCAATCAACTGAACGCGCGCTGGATAGCGCGCATGGGCGTTTACCCGCGCGACAATCGCCTCTCCTGATTCCAGCGGTTGGCGCAGCGCCTCCAACACCGGCCGCGCGAACTCCGGCAACTCATCCAGAAACAACACGCCACGATGGGCGAGGGAGACTTCGCCTGGCTTCGCATTGCGCCCGCCGCCGACCATCGCCGCCATCGAAGCTGAGTGGTGCGGCGCGCGATAGGGGCGGAGCTGCGGCGGCGCGCCATCCTGCAGCAGATCGGCGATCGAGTGGATCATGCCGACCTCAAGCCCTTCCTCCGGCGAAAGGGGCGGCAGAATGCCAGGCGCTCGCGCCGCCAGCATTGACTTGCCGGCGCCGGGCGGCCCGATCATCAGCAAATTGTGTCCGCCGGCCGCAGCGATCTCCAGCGCGCGCTTGGCGCTCTCCTGTCCCCGCACCTCCCGCAGATCCGGCGCGCCCGCGAGCGGCGGCGCGGCGCGCGGCGTCGGCTGCGGCAACGCTGTGCGGCCATTGAAGTGATTGGTAAGTGAGAGCAGATCCGCGCCTGCGACCACTTGCGTAAGCCCAACCAGCGCCGCCTCAGGTCCGTTCGCCTCTGGGCAGATAAACCCCCGCGCGGTTTCTGCTGCGGACAGGGCCGCCGGCAACGCGCCGGGCACGGCGATAAGGGAACCATCGAGCGAAAGCTCGCCCATCGCGAGATAATGGGCTGGCTCGTCCTGTGGAATCGCCTCCATCGCCGCCAGCAGCGCGAGCGCGATCGGCAGGTCGTAATGCGCACCCTCCTTGGGCAGGTCGGCGGGAGATAGGTTGACGGTGATCCGCTTCGCCGGCAGGGCCAGCCCCATCGCGTTCAAAGCGGCGCGGACCCTTTCCCGCGATTCTGTTACAGCTTTGTCCGGCAAGCCAACGATGGTGAAAGCTGGTACGCCGCTTGAAAGTTGGCACTGTACGTCAACCAACCGCGCTTCAAGTCCGGAAAAGGCGACGGTGTAGGCGTGCGCGACCATCACATCAGCTCCTTACGCCGCCTGAGAAGCCGGGTCCGCCGCGAGGCGGCCGGCTAAGAAGCGCCCAGCGGACGCCACGGCCTCCGCCGATTCGGCGACCCAGGGAGCGAAAAATTGCCAAGCATGCGGCGTTCGGCGCCACATCTCCAGCCGCACATCGCCGCCAGCGCGGCGCAGCGTGTCGGCAATTCGAATGGCGTCATCTCGCAGCGCTTCGATATGTGAAGCCTGAATCAAGGTCGGTGGCGGGGAGCGCCATGACGCATAGAGGGGCGACGCCCGCGGATCCCGCGGATCCGCGCCGGCCAGATAGGCAGTGATCGCATCTGCGAACCGATTGGGCGGCAACATCGCCTCACGGCGCGCATTGCGGGTTAGGCTGCGGCCTTTGAGGGCCAGATCGACAAAGGGCGAAAACACGGTGACCGCGACCGGCTTTGGGCCGGAGCCACGGGCGCAAAGCACCGCGGCTGCGGCGAGGGCCAGTCCGCCGCCCGCGGAGTCGCCAGCGAGCGCAATCCGAGAGTCCGGCCCCAGCTGCGCCGCCAAAGCGTCAAACGCGGCAATCGTATCGTCAAACGCCGCCGGAAACGGGTTTTCCGGCGCAAGCCTGTAATCCAGCGCGGCGATGGGCGCGCGCGCGGCCCTGGCCAAAGGCCATATAACGCTTTGGTGGGTTTCGGGGGATCCCGCGATATACGCCCCGCCATGTAGATATAAAACAGCTTGTTTTACTGGGCTTGGCGGCTGATCCGCGCCGTCGACAAACCGGCACCAACGCAGCCGGAGTTGAGCGCGGTTTGGGAAAGTCAAATGTGCGGTATCGAATTCGGCGGCGTTGGGAGGGGCGGGCAGCAAGCCGGAGCCGCGCCGCAGACCACGCCGAAGCGCTTCGGCGCTCGAGGCGCGAGCGAGGCGAGGCTTCACGAAGCTGCGCATATAGGCGTTTAGCAGCCGCAATCGGAGCGACATAAATCCCCTCCCCAGCGCGCAACAGGCGCGCACCTTAATCAAAGGGGCATTCTAACCCTGCATTTTCAATGACGTCGATTGATCCATCGCCGCTGACGGCGGCAAGATCAATCCGAATGTCCGCGCAGCCATACTCAGCGGCGCAAATCTCGGCGCCGCCGCTCAGTCGCGGCCAATCTCGCGCCGAGAGCGCCGCCCGGGCGGAGTCGAGCCGCCGGCGCGCGCGCACCTCTACGATTGCCAGGACATCCCCAATCCTCACGACCAGATCAATCTCCCCCGCCGCGGTGCGTTTTCGCTCAGCAAGAACATCGCCGCCTCGCGCCCGATACCATTGAGCGGCTTGCGCCTCCGCGGCGCGACCCCAAGCGTCACTACTACGCCCTCGGCGGGCGTTCCGCTGTGCGCGTTGGCGCGGTTTGGCCGCGTCGCCCGGCTTGATGTCGCGTTTCATGCGTGGTTCCCCCAACCTCCCGTCGCTATGCGGCGGGTTTACTTCTCCTCCGGCTCGCCATCGTCATTCTGCGCTTCAGCTTCAGCCATTTGCGCGCGCAGCGCGATTGCGCGATCATAGACCAGCTTGCGTGGCGCGCCGGTTTGTTCTGCAACTGTTCTAACCGCATCTTTCAGACTTTCCAAGCGCATTAATTCTTCAAGCGCGTGATCAATCTCCTGCGGCCCCGCCTGGTCCAAGTTGGCGGGCGCGGGACCAACGGCGATGACCGCTTCGCCTTTTGGCGGCTCCATTGCGGCGTAGGTTTCCGCGAGCTCAAGCAACATCCCGCGCCTCGTTTCCTCAAATCGCTTGGTCAGCTCCCGCATGACCGCAGCCGGTCGATCCCCAAGCGCGGCGCCCATGTCCGCTAGGGTTTCAGCGAGGCGACGCGGCGATTCAAAGAAAAGCAGCGTGCCCGGCGTGCTGCGCCAATGCGCAAGCCATTTGCGCCTTTTCCCCGATTTTGGCGGGGGAAAGCCGCAAAAGGCGAAGGCGTCGGTCGGCAACCCTGACGCCAGCAGCGCGACGAGGACCGCGGAAGGGCCGGGCAGGGAGACAATGGTTGCGCCGGCTTCGCGCGCCTCTTCAGCCAGTCGAAAGCCTGGATCCGCGACAAGCGGCGTGCCCGCGTCTGAGGCGTAGACAACGCTTTTTCCCTCCGCCAGCAGTCGTAAGATCTTTGGTCGGGCCTCAGGGCCGTTCCGATCATGGTAGGAAATAAGAGGGCGACCGGCCAAGGGCACCGAATGGATTTCCATCAATCGGCGCAGCACCCGGGTGTCCTCGGCGACCAGAATATCGGCGCGGCGCAACGTATCGAGCACGCGCAAAGTGATGTCGGCCGCTGTTCCGATGGGCGTTGCGGCGAAATACAAGCCCGCTGACAGCGGCGCACAATCCTCAACAGAATCTTGACGTTGCTCGTCCGCGTTTTCCAATCGTTTACTTCCTCGCATGATATCTCTACCCGTTCCGGACGAAGGCGGCGCCCAATAGTCGCCTTCGTTGCGGCCTAATTTATATCAGCGCGGTCCGGCGAGCGAATGTCGAGCGCCGCTAAGGACATCGCGCCCATCGGTGAAATTTGCGCCGACCCCGGGTGCGACCGAGAGCAAGGGATGCAAGGTGATGGGCAGCATGAGCGCGGCGCTTGGTTTGAGCGGATTTGAGATCGGAAAGAAAGCGCGCAATGTTGCGCGGGCGGCCGCTGCGACGGCAATGGCGCTTGTTGTGGCCGGTTGCGGCGCGAAAGCGCCGGAAAAAGCGTCTAGCACGGCGCCAGAAATTGCGACGAAGCCAGTTGAGAAACCAGCTGGCGAACTCGGACGGACGGTTGCGGTCGAGCCGGTGGGCGGCAAGGCGCTGATCGCTGTGCTCGCGCCAATTGGCGCTGCGAACCCGGGCGTGGGCAAGGTCGCCAACTCGATCGCGAAAGCCGCGCAGCTCGCGGCGCGCGATATCGGCGACCCTTCTGTCGTCGTTCGGGTGTATGATACGGCCGGTACGCCGGAGGGCGCCGCAGCGGCGGCGGAGAAAGCTGTCGCAGAAGGCGCGGCGTTGATCGTTGGCCCGCTCTTCAGCACTTCCGTATCGGCGGCGGGACCCGTCGCGGCGAAGGGCGGGCTGCCCGTTCTTGCTTTCACGACGGACGCCAACGTGGCCGGCGGCAATATTTTCCTCGGCGGTATTTTGCTTGAGACCGAGATTGATCGCGTCGTCGCATACGCCGCCAGCAAGGGCATCCGCAAGATTGGCGCGTTGGCGCCGGCGACCAAACAAGGCGAGGTGATGCTTGCGGCGCTTGGCGTTTCGGCGGCGCGCTATGGCGTTGAGCTGGTCGCGACGGAGCGGTATGAGCGCAATTTCAGCGGGATTGAAGCGGGCGTGCGCAGTTACGCGTCGACCCACAAAGCCTTTTCCAAGACCGCGAAGGTTGACGGCGTCTTTATCGCCGAGTCGGGGCAGGCGCTGCAGTCGGTTGGCGCCTATCTGGCCTATTTTGACGTCTCGCCGACCAAGACGAAGTTCTTGGGCGCGGGCATCTGGAACAGCGCCTCGACGCTGAAAGAAGTCGCTTTGCGCGGCGGCTGGTTCGCCGCGCCGGAGCCTGCGCCGCGAGCCGCCTTCTCCGAGCGCTATGTCGCAGCCTATGGCGAGCGTCCGCACGCGCTGGCGCCGCTGGGATATGATGCTGTCGCCGCAGCTGGCGCGATGCTGGCGGAAGCCCGCGGCAAGAGCGAGCGTTACCCGTTCACCGTTGAGGCGATCACGGCGCCATCCGGCTTCGCCGGGGTGAACGGCGTCTACCGCTTCCGCAAGGATGGTTTGAACGATCGCGGCCTGGCGATCCTCGAAGTCGCCGAGGGCGAGTTCAAGGTTCTCGCGCCGGCGCCGAAGACCTTCTCGGGCTACTGAGTCGCGTCGGCGCGGGCGCGCGCCAGCCAATTTTTGACAATATGCGCGCCGGTCCCACTTGGGGCCGGCGTTTGTTTTGGGCCTTTCGATACACCAGTGAAACCGTTAGGGCCTAGTCTTGCCGGGCGCGCCCGGCGTCAGCGCGCCTGTGTTTGCGCGGCCCTCTCGAGCCGATGCTGCTCACAAAAGGAGTTTGGGCCGCGGTGGTCGCAGGCTGAAACGAACTCAGTCGGAAGGAACGGCCCTTGGCGGATGATCGTATGGATGAGCCGCAGGCGACCATGGCCTATTTGGGCGTCGATGGTGCGGAGGCGCTGTTGGCGGAGCTGGAGCCGATCGCTGAGGGTCCGGGCGATGACGCTTCTCGTCGACTGGCCGCCGCAAAACATCTGCGTGAGGCGCTTGAGCGCAGCCGGGCGCATGTCAAAGCGCGCTTCGAGAGCGAACGCCGCGCTGGTTCCGTGACTGCGCGCGCCATTGCTGGGTTGACCGATGCGGTTGTTATCGCGGCGTTCCGATTCGTCGCTGAAAAGCTGCTCCGCCTTGGCGCGCCGACGAAGGCCGAGCAGATCGCGCTCGCGGCCGTGGGCGGCTATGGGCGCGGCGAGATGGCGCCGCATTCGGATGTCGATCTGCTCTTCATCACCCCCTATAAGCAGACGGCGTGGGGGGAGAGCGTGATTGAAGCCACGCTCTACATCCTGTGGGATCTGAAGTTCAAAGTCGGCCACGCGACTCGCAGCGCCGATGAATGCGTGCGCTTGGCGGCGAGCGATCTGACGATCAAGACATCCCTGTTGGAAAAGCGTTTCCTCGCCGGTGATCAAGGTTTGTTTGACAGCCTCTCCGAGCGGCTATGGACCGGTCTGTTCAGCAGCACTGGCCCGGAGTTTGTCGCCGATAAGCTCGCCGAGCGGGACGCGCGCCACGCCCGCGCTGGCGATTCGCGGTTTCTGTTGGAGCCGAACGTCAAGGAAAGCAAAGGCGCGTTGCGCGATCTGCAAACGCTCTACTGGATTGCGAAATACCTCTATCGCGCGGATGAGCCAGAAGATCTGGTGGAGAAAGGCGTGTTTACCGAAGAGGAGGTCACGCGATTTAAGGCGGCGTCCGATCATTTGTGGACCGTCCGATGCGCGCTGCATTACACGGCCGGGCGTGCACAGGAAAAGTTGACCTTCGATCTGCAGGTGGAGCTGGCGGAGCGGCTGGGATATCGGGCGACGGACGCCCAGCGGCCCGTCGAGCGGTTGATGCAGCGCTATTTCCTCGCGGCCAAAGCCGTGGGCGATCTGACCCGGATCTTCTGCGCCGCCTTGGAGGCTCAACATAAAAAGTCGCCGCCGTTTCTGGGCGGGTTGATGCGACTGTTCAAGAGCGGGCCTGAGCAGCCGGAAGAAGAATGGCTGACCATCAAAGACGGCCGCCTGACTCTGACGGATCTGGACCATTTCGAACGGGAGCCAGTCGCGATGCTGCGGCTTGTGCATGAGGGCGTTCGGCGCGGGGTGCTGATCCATTCCGACGCGCTGCGCCGCATGCATCAAAACCGCCGCTTGGTGGACGACGCCTTCCGCGCCGATCCGGAAGCGCGGCGTCTGCTGCTTGATCTGATCTCTGATTCGAAGGACCCGGTTCGCGCGCTGCGCCGGCTAAGCGAGATCAATATTCTCGGGCGGCTGATCCCTGAGTTCGGGCGCATTACCGGCCTGATGCAGTTCAACATGTATCATCACTACACGGTGGATGAGCACACGATCGTTGCGCTCGACATGCTGCGAAAAATCTATGCTGGCGAGATGAGAGAGGCGCACCCGATCGAAACTAAAATTGCGCAGGAGCTTGATGATCTGCGTGTGATTTCAGTGGCGTTGCTCCTGCATGACATTGGCAAGGGGTTGCCGGATGATCACTCGATCCTCGGCGAAGGCATCGCGCGCGAGGTCTGCGCGGATCTCGATATGACGGCCGGCGAAACGGAGCTGATCGCGTGGCTGGTGCGGTGGCACTTGATCATGTCCGATACGGCGCAGCGGCGCGACATCTCCGATCCGGCGACTGTGCGCGACTTCGCCGATCTCGTGCGCAGCCCCAAACGCTTGAAATTGCTTTACCTTCTGACCGCATGTGACATTCGCGCCGTTGGGCCGGGCGTTTGGACCAATTGGAAGGCGCAATTGCTGCGAGACCTTTATGAGGAAACCTGGGCCGAGCTGACCGGCGATGAAGGCGGGCGCAGCCGGGCGGAGCGGGCGCGCGAAGCACAGCGCATGTTGCGCGCAGCGCTGAACGAGGCGGGGTGCAATTGGTCCGACGAGGTTTGGGAGAATTACGTCAAACGGTTCGCGCCGACCTATTGGCTGTCGCTGCCGACGGAGCTGCACCTGCTTCATGCGACGATGGCCCAGGCGGATAGCGACGACATCGCGGCTGGCGAAAAACCGCCATTGATGCGGATCGAGATCCGGCCGGCCCCGGAGCGGGGCGCCGCTGTGGTTGCGATCGTCACCGCCGACCATTCCGGCTTGTTCGCGCGGATGGCCGGAGCGATTGCGCTGGCGGGCGCTTCGGTCGTGGATGCGCGCGGCTTCACCACCAAAGATGGCGCTGTCATCAACACGTTTTGGATTGCGGACGATGAGGGCGAAGCCACAGTTGACGCTGAGCGACAGGAAAGCATCCGCCGCGCGATTGGTCGGGCTCTGCGCGGCGAGGTCGTTGCTCGGGACGCGTTGCGGGAGCGGCGCAAGCTGCGTCCGCGTGAGCGGCCGTTCGATGTCGCGCCGTTTGTGGCGTTCGATAACGCCGCGTCCGATGTGTTCACCGTCATTGAGGTGAATGCGCGGGACAGGGTGGGGCTGCTCTACGATCTGGCGCGGGCCCTCGCCGGCGCCAACATCAATATCTCCTCCGCCTTGATTGCGACCTATGGCGAACATGCAGTGGATGTTTTCTACGTCAAAGATCTGTTCGGAATGAAGGTCACGTCGGTGGTGAAACAGCGCAAAATCGAAGAAGCGCTGTTGGAGGCGATCGAGCGGTCCGGCGAAGCGGCGTGATGATGCTGCAGTCGCTAAAAGATCAGCGATTTTCTATTCCTGCCGAGCTATAAAAGCGCCGCAATTCAAGCGGCGCGATACATGCGCGAAGTTTAAAATAAGGGGGCTGGGGTGGGGCTGCTGCGTGCTTTTATGACGATCAGCGGGCTGACGATGGTCTCGCGCGTCCTGGGGCTGGGCCGTGAGATTATGATCGCCGCCTTTTTGGGCTCGGGGCCGGTGGCGGAGGCGTTTTTCGTCGCGTTCCGGCTGCCGAACTTGTTCCGGCGGTTCTTCGCTGAGGGCGCGTTTAGTATGGCGTTCGTGCCGATCTTCGCCAAAATGCTTGAAGGCGACGGCCGTCGGGCGGCGCGAAATTTCGCTGAGGACGCGTTGTCGGGGCTGCTCGCGATCCTGGTCGCGCTCACGCTGGCCGCGCAGTTGGCGACCCCTTGGCTGGTGTTCGTCATTGCGCCCGGCTTTGCCGACGATCCGGCGAAGTTCGATCTCGCCGCTGCTTTCACTCGGGTTCAGTTTCCGTATTTGCTGTTTATCTCGCTGGTGGCGCTTTACAGCGGCGTGCTCAACTCAATCGGCAAGTTCGCCGCTGCTGCTGGTGCGCCTATCCTACTGAATATGGCGATGATTTTGGCGATCGGCGGCGCGGCGCTGGCGTCCGAAGGGGCGGGGCCGGAGCGGCAAAAGCTGATTGGCTACTGCATGTCCTGGGCGGTGTTCGTCGCTGGAGTTCTGCAGTTTCTGCTTGTCGCGCGGTCGGCGGCGCGAGCCGGGCTGATTCTGCGTCTCAAAGTGCCGGTGCTGACGCCTGATCTGTCACGATTGATTAAGATCGGCGCGCCAGGCGCAATCGCCGGCGGCGTGCAGCAGATCAATATCTTGATCGGGACTGCGATCGCCACTTGGTTCGCGGGGGCGGTGGCTTGGCTGACTTATGCGGATCGGATTTACCAGCTGCCGCTCGGCGTTGTCGGCATCGCGATCGGGGTTGCGCTTTTGCCGGCTCTTTCTCGACGCATTCGGGCCGGAGATCCGGCCGGCGCCAACCATGCGCTGAACCGGGCGGTTGAGCTCTCCTTCGCCTTCTCGATGCCGGCGGCGGTCGCGCTGATCGTGATTCCGGACGAGATTGTGCGTCTGCTGTTTGGTCGTGGTCAATTCAGCGAAGCCGATGTGCGGGCGACGGGCGCGGCGCTCGCGCTCTACTCATCGGGGTTGCCGGCGTATATCTTGGCAAAGGCGCTCAGCCCGGCTTATTTCGCTGCGGAGGATACGCGCACGCCGTTGCGCTACGCTGTCTGGTCCATGGCCACCAATACGGCGCTCAGCATTGGCCTGGCCTTTTTTGATTTCATCTCATGGTACTCGGTGCCGATTGCGACCTCGGCGGCGGCTTGGCTCAATGTGGTTCTGTTGTGGCGCGGGCTGCGCGAAGGGGACGCTTATCGCGCTGATGCGCGGCTGCTGGCGCGCGGCGCA
Source organism: Neomegalonema sp. (assembly GCA_022760355.1). Classification (GTDB taxonomy): domain Bacteria; phylum Pseudomonadota; class Alphaproteobacteria; order Rhodobacterales; family Rhodobacteraceae; genus JALEGB01. The sequence goes on along the minus strand of JALEGB010000036.1, from coordinate 1,600 downwards.
GGCGTCATCTTGGCCAGCATTGCGATGGGCGCTGCGCTGTATTTCGCGCGGGAGACATGGTCCGAGCGTTTGAGCGACCCATTCTGGCGCTTTCCCTATGTCCTTCTGCTGGTGGTTGGCGGCATGGGCCTCTACGGCGTCGCGGCGATTGTAACCGGCGCATTGCGGCCGTCTGAGCTGCGCGCAATGCTTAGGCGGCGCAAGGACGATCCGACGGAAGCGACGCCGGAGCGGTCCTCATCGGCTCCGGATGAGCGTTCGGCCAAGTCCGACGACGCGACGGACGACGCGGCTTCCGCGGCGTCCGACAAAGCGAAAGATGACGGCGAGGCGCCGAAAAAAGACTAAGCTGACATCGTGCGTCGATGCCGGCAGCTTGACCAGATGAGGCGGTGGAGCGATATCCGCCGCCTGAGATTCTTTGATAGGGCGAGACTAATGAACGAGACAGCGGCTCCGGCCCGCCGGCATCCGCCGCGGGTCTTTTCGGGCGTCCAGCCCACCGGCAACCTGCATCTGGGCAATTATCTGGGCGCCGTGCGTGAGTTCGTGCGGCTTCAGGATAAGAACCTTGACGGTGTCGAGTTCGAACATCGGTTTTATTGCGTCGTTGATCTGCATGCTTACACCGTCCTGCAGGATCCAGAGGCGCTTCGAACCGGCATTCGTGAACTGACCGCCGCCTTCCTGGCCTGCGGGTTGGATGCGAAGAAAAGCATCATCTTCAACCAGAGCCAAGTCGCGGAACATGCCGAGCTGGCGTGGATTTTCAACTGTGTGGCGCGGATCGGTTGGGTGAACCGCATGACGCAGTTCAAGGAAAAGGCCGGCAAAAACCGTGAGAACGCGTCTGTTGGTCTCTACGCCTATCCGGTGCTGCAGGCGGCCGACATCCTCGCCTATCGGGCGACCCACGTGCCGATTGGCGAGGATCAGAAGCAGCATCTGGAGCTGAGCCGCGATATTGCGCAGAAGTTCAATCATGATTTCGGCGCGGAAGACTTTTTTCCGCAGCCTGAGCCGCTGATTCGTTCTGAGGCGGCGCGGGTGATGAGTTTGCGCGACGGCTCGAAGAAAATGTCGAAGTCGGAACCCTCCGACATGTCCCGGATCAACCTGAAGGACGACGCCGATACGATCGCCCAGAAGATTCGGAAGGCGAAGACCGATCCGGAGCCGCTGCCGGACGCGGCGGATGGGTTGGAGGAGCGGCCCGAGGCGCGCAACCTCGTCGCGATCTACGCCGCCCTGTCGGACGGGACGGTGGACGACGTGCTGACGCAATACGCCGGTAAGCCGTTCTCTGAATTCAAGCCGGCGCTGGCGGAGCTTGCGATCGAGAAGCTCGCGCCGATCGCGTCGGAGCTGCGCCGGCTTGCGGACGATCCCAATTACATCGACCAGGTGCTCGCCGATGGCGCGGAGCGGGCGGCGGCGATTGCGGGCCCGGTGCTGCGCGACACTTATGACCTGATGGGTTTGCTGCGAACGCGCTCCTAGGGCGCGAACTCATAAATCTGGTCGTCGCCAGCCCGTCAAACGCGCTTTTGGGGCAGGAAGCGGCGCGACGGCGGTGTGGTTCCACCGGCGAGCGTCGCTG
>JALEGB010000035.1 GCA_022760355.1 Neomegalonema sp. | reverse complement strand
TTGACCGGGCAATCAGCCCGCTCCGCGCCCGGTGCGCAGCCGAGAACGGGCTAGGAAGCGCTGACGACGCCTGATGAAGGGGTTTCGACCCTAAGCCCATATCGCGTATCGCGACATGGGCTTTTTCGGCTCGGGATTTATGAGTAAAGCGATTTGACGTTAGAGGCCCCGTCTAACGGCTCGCAAATTGTGACCAAACCAGCTCTACGCCGCTCGATGCTCCGAGCTGGCGATCGATTTCAGCGCCGCCGTTAAGCAGTGATAGGCGCTCTGGGCCGGAATCGCGGCGCTTTGAATAAATGCGCCGGCGCCGGCGGCGACGTCGGCCACCGTGCGCCAATTCAGGTTGGTGCTATTGACGAAATAGAGGCTGCGGGCTCGATCGAAGCCAACGCCGCAGGTTGCCGGGGCGAACCGCGCTTGGCGCGCGGGAGCGTCGGAGACGCCCGCAGCTTCGGCGAAGCTCATCAGCACGCGCCGCTCGCGCTCAAACGCTTCGGCGTCGACGATGCATCCCAGCTCATCAGCGCAGCTCACCAGCATCCGCTCCGGCGAGAGCGTGAACGTCGCGCCGAGCATTTGGAAGCTGGCGGCGTAGCCCGATGCGACAAGCGGCGCATGCAGGCGCGACTGGGCCAGCCCTTCATGCAACGGCGTCAACCCTGGGTTTTCGGCGATGACATCCTCATACCGTTTGGCCGCTTCGCCGCTGGCGGACAGACCGGCTGAGTTCGACTTCCCGCTCGCGCCGAGAATGCTGAGCGGCCCAGTATAGCGCAGATAGGCGCGAATCTCAGCTGCGTTGGCGATTGCGCTCGCATAGTCGACGATGAAGCTCGAGAAATAGCGGCCATGGCGGTTCTTCACCCGTTGGATGAGATCGCGATGAACGGCGCCATGATAGATTGAGGGGCCGATTGCAGGCCATTTCCGTCGCGTCGACCAAGCGAAATGCTGTGTGAGCGCCTTTTCGCCTTCGCACAGGCTAAGGCTCGGCGCTTCGGTCGAAAAAGTCAGCTGTCCGGCGCTGCCTCCGGGATAGCAGGGCCATCGGTAGTCGATCGGCTCCCACGCCACCACGGGCGCGACCGGCGCGTCAGTCAGCGCGTCCAGCATCGCGAATGCGTTTGGCAGCATCCCATCATCATCGCCGATGAAAATCACCCATGGCGCGTGCGCCGCGGCCAGTCCTCGCTCCCAGTTTTCTTGCATCGGCAGGGGGCGACCCGGAGGAGGCAGAATAACGGGCCCGTCCAAGCCGCTCTGCTCCAGCGCGCGCTTCAGGCGGGTGGGATCGTCCGACGCGTCCGCCAGGATGATCTCAACGTCCTTTCGCTGCGCCGCTAGGATGGTGCGCACCGCATGGACGCAGGTCTCGGCGCGGTTTCGGGTTGGAATGACGACCGAGTAGCGCGGGGCGACGGTTTGAGGCGCATCGAGGCGTCCCATGGCGAGTTCTCCTTAGCGAAGTTCTCATCTTGAACGCCGGTTAGTATTGAGGAACGCCTTTAACACCCGCCTTCGCAGCAGGATGAATTTTGAAATAATGAGTTAATGCGCCGGCATTACTAATGCCGGCTCAAGGTTAATCTGACCTTTTTGTGGGTGATCCCGGGCGTGTTTACAGTGGTTTTGATGTAAATACGCCAGACTTTCGCGCTCTATGCTTCCGCCACAACCGTCTCCGCCTGCGCCATCGCCTCAAGCAGCCCCTCCCATGCGAGCATAATGGAAGCGTGCCGATTGCGATAATCGCGCGCCGGGGCCAGCACCTCCAACTCTGCGAAGTGGCCGCTTGGCGCCGCCGCATTTTCCTTCAACAGCGCTTCCAGCGCGTCACGGGCTGTCTTGATCGCTTCACGCGTTTGGCCGATGGCGGTGCGGCCGAGAATTGCCGCGGAGGCCTGCCCAAGCGCGCACGCTTTCACATCCATGCCGAGGTCCGTCAGCCGACCGTCTTTCATCTCCGCGTCAACAATCACCATCGATCCGCACAATGGCGATCGTCGCGATGCGCTCGCTTGGGGCGCCGCCAAGCGCTCCGCATGCGGAATATCCGCCGCGAGCGCTAAGATGCGCTGCGAATAAAGCTTGATCAGATCTCCGTCCGCCATGTAGCCGAGACTCCGCCCTGAATGCGCGCCCCGTTTGGCGCAGACTTCATGCTCCACACATAGAAGCTCGGACCGCGTCGGCAAAGACATGCGGCGTTGGCTCCGATCGCAACTAGGCGGATAGAATGACTGAAGATCAAGAGCGGCCGGCCCTGCCTGAGCACACAATCGCGTTGTTGGACGGGTTGCGTTACGATGCGAACGGCTTGATCCCCGCCGTCGCGCAGGAGGCGGCGACCGGCGAGGTGCTGATGCTCGCCTATATGAACCGGGCGTCGATTGAGGAAAGTCTGCGCGGCGGCCGGGTGGTGTACTGGTCGCGATCCCGGCAAAATTTTTGGCGCAAGGGCGATAGTTCCGGCCATATTCAAAAGCTGATTGAAATGCGGGTTGATTGCGATCAGGACAGCATTTTGCTCCTGGTCGAACAGATCGGCCCTGCATGTCACACCAACCGCCGCAATTGTTTCTACACCGCGCTGCGGGAGGAGGGGCCGGTTGTCATCGCTGAGCCGATCGCGTGAGTGATCCGCGCCTCCGTATCGCTCTCGCCCTTGGGATCGGCGCGGTGGGCGCGTTCGTTGCGCACTGGCTGCATCTACCGCTCGCTTTTATGCTCGGATCGTTGTTCGCGACGATGGCGGCGAGCCTGAGCAACGCGCCCATCCAAAATCCACACCGCCTGCGCAGCTATTGCCTTGTCATTGTCGGCTTGTTCTTGAGCGAAGGCTTCGGCGCAGAGATTGGCGGCGAGGCGCTCGGATGGCTTCCTAGTCTGCTCTTGGCCGTTCTCTACCCCGCGCTGGTTGGCGCCGCTTGTTACCGATTCTATCGGCTGTGGCGCGCCTTCTCGCCATGGGATGCGTTGTTCAGCGCCATTCCCGGCGGGCTTTCCGGCGTGGTCCTGGTCTCTGGCGCCTTTGGGGCGGATGAGCGCCGGGTGGCGCTGTCGCACGCTCTGCGGGTCAGTATGATCGTACTCGCTGCGCCAGCGTTTTTCTTTGGCGTGCTCGGATTTCAAGAACCGCCGCACGGGGCTGAGACCGCTGCGTTAATCAGCTGGGGCGACGCCGCGATCTTGGCGGCGGCGGCGATTTGCGGTGTTTGGGGCGCTGGGAAGCTGGGCGTGCCGTTGCCGCAACTGCTCGCGCCCTTGGCGGTGGGCGCGGTGTTGCGGCTCACCGGCGCCGTCGATGGGGCGCTGCCGAATGAGCTGGTCGAAGCCGCATTGGTCGTTGTCGGCGCCAGCATCGGCGCGCGCTTCGCAGGAGTGGAGATCCGGCCGCTTCTGCGCCTCGCCGCGTGGACGGTCGGGGCGACGGCGCTGATGGTCCTCCTGTCGGCGCTGTTCGCGTTAGTCGCCGCATGGGCGACCGGCGCATCGATCTTGGCCGCGTTGCTCGCCTTCGCCCCTGGGGGCGTAGCTGAGATGACCCTGATCGCCATCGCGTTGGATATTGATCCGGCTTACGTGGCCGCCCACCATCTGGCGCGGATCGGCGTCATTTTGATCGCAACGCCGATTGTCGCGCCATTTCTGCAGCGATGGTTGTCCCCACGGTCCGCGGAGGCGGCGGCGATACGCGCGGCGAGGGAGTAAGAATGCGTTTTTGGAAGAGCGACAAGTCGGGGCCTGCAACGCCGGAGCGGCGACTGGCGTTGACCGCGGCGGAGGCGGCGGCGTTTATCGATGAGGTTTTTCCGCAGGTTCGCGGCGAAATTCGCATCGACGGGTTGGAGCCGATGGCGGCGCGCATGCGGCTGCTGGTCAGCGATCAGCATTTGCGTCCCGGCGGCACTGTATCGGGGCCGGCGCTGTTTATGGCGGCAGATGTCGCCTTCTATGTCGCGGTGCTGGGCATGATTGGGCGTCAGCCGCTTGCGGTCACCTCTAATCTCAACATCACCTTCATGCGACGCCCCCAACCGACTGACGTGATCGCCGAGGCGCGGATCCTGAAGCTCGGGCGGCGTCTGGCCTCGGGCGATGTGACGCTTTATTCGCAGGGGCGCGATGAGCCGGTGGCGTTGGCGCAAACGACCTATGCGCTGCCTGAGGCTAAAGGCTAAAGGCTAAAGGCTGAGCTGCTCGCGCAGCTGCTCTGGGCTGATCCCCTCAGCACGCAGGGCGGCGAGCGCTTTATCCTTGTCTCGTTTCGCCAAGCGCCGGCCCAGATCATCCCGTATCAGGCGGTGATGGCGATAGTGAGGAGTTGGACGGCCCAGAAGCGCCTGAAGCAGCCGATGGATCGGCGTCGCGCCAAACAGATCCTCGCCGCGCGTGACAATGGTGACGCCTTGATGAGCGTCGTCCAGCGTGACCGCCAGATGGTAGCTGGTTGGGAAGTCCTTGCGCGCCAGCGCTATGTCCCCGCAGCGCTCCACCAGCTGTTCCGGCGACAGATTGATCCGCCCTTTTTCGCCATTTGGTCCTTGGCCAATTTCTTTGAATGAAAGCTTCGCGACCACCCCGCCGCCGCCCAGCGCTGCGATGGCTTTGCGCATATCAAGCCGCAGCGCGAATTTTGCGCCGCTCGCCTTGCGGTTCGCGCGTTCTGGCTCCGAAAGATTGCGGCAAACGCCGGGATAGGCCGGGCCATCTGGGCCGTTGTCAGCCGCGCCTGCGCCTTCTTGCGGCGCGCTCAGGGCGGCGTCGATATCTTTGCGGGAACAGAAACACGGATAGAGCAGCCCGCGTTGCTCCAAGCTGGCGAGAGCGTCTGTGTAGGCTTCAAACCGTTCTGATTGCCGCAAGACAGGCTCCTCCCAATTCAAGCCAAGCCAGCGAAGGTCCTCCAGCATGGCGGCTTCCAGCTCGGGCCGGCATCTCTGACGGTCCAGATCTTCGATCCGGACTAAGAAGCGCCCTTTCTTTTTCTGCGCTGCGTCCCATGCCGTCAGCGCGGAGAAGGCGTGGCCCAGATGCAGCGCGCCGTTCGGGGAGGGGGCGAAACGTTCGACGATGGCGGCCATGGGTTTTCCTTGCTGCGGTTCTGAGCGGGCGAGCAAACCGGCGCGAGCTGGCGCCGCACTGCAAAACATCGCTGGTTGTGCGGCGCAGGTCGACTTATCTTGTGCGAGCTGGGCGCGGGGCGAATCTTTGAGGTTGAGCAGATGCACAGAAAGACGGCGTCACAAAAGGCCCGCTACGCTCTTGTTATGTTTTTCGCCGCAGTCGCCAGCAGCGCTGCTGCTGAAACGCCGCCGCCCGCAGATCCGATCCAGTGCGCCGTTGATTTAAGGGCGGCGCATCCCGAGATTGCTGCGCTGATATTGCCTGGCGCGCCGGCGGAGGAGACGCAGCGCCGCGCGCCGCAAGGCGCACTAACTGCGCATTCCAAAAGCGGCGCCCGGATCGAAACGGCCTCCACCGCGCGCCTTGGGCCGACGCAAACCGGCGACGGACGCCGCGCGGCGCTGCGCCGGGCCTTTGCAACGCTTGAGGCGGAGCGTCCTGCGTCTTGCGATCCGCGTTTTCTGCGGGCGCTGAAGCGGGGTTTCTTAAAGTGATCCCCCATCGTCGGCGCGCGCTGGCGATGGGACTGGCGGCGGCGCTTGGTTGCGGCGCTGCTGAGGCGCAGCTGGTGGCGCTGGAGCGGGTGGACCCCACCATTCAGCAGGCGATGCTCTATGCAACGCCGCATAATTTTACGGGCAGGCCGGCGCCAGGCTACCGAGATCGCGTCTGTTTGCTCACGCTCAAAACGGCTTGTGCGTTGGCGCGTGCGCAACGGCGCGTCCGGCGCATCGGGTTGTCATTGGTCGTGTTCGATTGTTATCGACCGAGGCGCGCTGTCGCCGCCTTTGTGCGGTGGTCGCGGCGAAAGGGCGTGGATGCGACACCTTCGGCGCGGCGATATGCGCCGAAACTGCGGGCGCGGGATCTGATCGCCAAAGGCTATCTCGCTGCGCGTTCCGGCCATAGCCGCGGGCACACGGTTGATGTGGGGTTGGCTCCGATTGGCGCTCAACTGCAGCTGCAACATCTCGGCGGTTGCCGTCCGGACCGGGCGACGCTTGCGGGGGTGGTTGATATGGGGGGCGGCTTTGACTGCCTCGATCCACGCAGCGGCGCGCGGGCAAAGGGGCTGACGCCTCTGCAGCGGCGGCGGCGAGCGCAATTGCGCCATGCAATGACGCGCGCTGGGTTTCGGCCATATTGGCGCGAATGGTGGCATTATTCTTATCCCGATGGGGATTCTGGCGTCGCGTTTGACCTGCCGGTTGCGAAGCCGGCGAAGGCGGGCGACCCCTTGCGTTGCCGATAGTATCTGAGCCGCGGTTTGGCGGCGGCGGGAGAGAGACGGGCGATGTTCCTGCGCAATCGGATCTTTGACGCGTTTATGCTGCTCTGGGCGCTCTCTTTCGTCGGGCGGCTGGGGCGCCATGCGGTTTGGCTGCGCCCGTCGGAGGTGCGCGAGACCTCTCGCCGTTGGGCCCGTGGCGTCCTATGGGGGCTGCGTGTCTTCCTAGGCGTCAGCCAATCCGTGCGCGGGAGCGAGAACCGTCCATCCGGTCCCCGCCTGATCGTCGCCAATCATCAGAGCTGGTGGGAGACGGTCGCATTCGCTTTGCTGGAGCCGGATGTGGCGATCGTCGCGAAAAGATCTCTGGCGGGTATCCCGATCTTCGGTTGGTTCATGCGCCGCTACGGGCATATTTTGATCGATCGCGAGATGACGGTCGGCTCGGTCAGGCAGATTATCGTCGAGGCGAAGCGAGCGCTTGCCGAAGGGCGGTCCGTCCTGATCTTTCCGGAAGGCGCGCGTCGCCCGATCGGGGCGCCGTTCGTGATGAAGCGGAGCATCTATCTGATTTATAAAGAGCTCGGCGTCAGCGTCGCCCCGGCAGTTCATAATTCAGGCGCGCTGTTCAGGCTCCGTTGGGGCGTTCAGGCGCGGGGGCGGGTCACGGTCGAGTATTTGCCGGCGCTGCCGCCAGGGCTGGGCAAGAGCGCGTTTATCGCACAGTTGAGCGCGGTGATGGCGGAGGGGATGACGCGCTTGGGCCAGCGCCCCGGGGATGATTGCGCGGAGCGATGAATTGCGGCCCCGCTGCTTCGATGCGATAGGACGTCGACCAGTAAGCCAGCGGCGCGATCAGCGCTCAGGAGGGGTGATGTCCGGCGCGTCTTTCACAGTCAAGGTTGATCGGGTCGTGGATGGCGACACGGTGCGTGTGTTTCTCAGCAGCGAGGCCGCCAAAAGCGAGAAGCTGCGGATCCTAACGCTCGATACCGAAGAGGTTGAGAAAGGCGATAAACCGAAAACCCGGATGGGCGATATCGCATCGGCGCGGGCCAGCGCGTTGATCCCGGCTGGCTCGATGATCAAGCTGATTTTGCCGGGCGATGGGCCGCTGGAGGAAGCCAAGCGGAAATATCGCGGCAATACCGGGCGCTTGCTGGTTTACATCGAGCTGCCGGACGGGCGGGATTTTCAGGAGGTGATGATCCGGGAGGGCATGTCCCCCTATTTCATCAAATATGGCTACGCTCATTGGCCGGAGCGGCACCATCGGTATCTGGCGGCGGAGCGGTCAGCGCAGATGGAGATGCTCGGCGTCTGGGACCAGTTTGGCAATAATGGCCGAGAGGAGCGCAACTATGCGGCGCTTGGCTGTTGGTGGGATCTGCGGGCGAAAATCATCGATAGCTTTCGCGATCTGCGGCGACGTTCGCCCGATGCGCCGGTGTTCAATACGCGCGTCGATTACGAGCGGTTGACCGAGATTGCGGCCGCAGGCGGCGAGGCGACGGTGTTTACCGAGCTGCGCGATATGAGTGTGATCGACGAGAACCATATCGTTTTTCGCCCTGGTTCGCGCACCCAGCCATTTCAGCTCTGGCTGCCGAATGCAAACCGAGGCGATAATGCGGAGGTGCTTAATCTTCTGCGGCGGCGCTATCTGTCGGAAGGCGAGCGTCGCCCGCGTCGGGGCTACGCCTATGTGCGGGGTCCGCTCCGGCTCTTTCGCGGCGCGCCTGAGATGGAGGTGACCCGTCCCGATCAGATTTCGGATGATTGGCGGGATGGGGAGGAATGACGTCGAAAAAAGCTGCGTCAGCCCTTTTTGAGGGCCTTGGGCCATCGCCTTAGGCCCAGCAGGGCTGGCGACGCCCAAATTTATGAGTTTGCACCCTAATAGGTGGCGCGCCCGCCCGACAGATCGAAGACGCCGCCGGTTGTGAAGCTGTTGTCGCTGGAGCAAAGCCACGCGATCATGGCGGCGGCCTCGTTGACTTCGAGGAAACGCTCTCGTGGAATTTTCGAGAGCATATAGTCGATATGTTCTTGTGAAATCTGATCAAAAATCTTGGTGCGCGCGGCAGCAGGGGTGACGCAGTTTACGGCGATGTCATGTTTCGCCAGTTCCTTGCCGAGGCTTTTGGTCAGTGCGATCACGCCCGCCTTGGCCGCGGAATAAGCGCAGGCGTTTGGATTGCCTTCCTTGCCTGCGATAGAGGCGACATTGACGATGCGCCCATAGCCGGCCTTCACCATCAATGGCGCGATTTTCTTGCAGCAGTAAAAGGCGCTATCGAGATCGATGGCGACGACACGGCGCCATTCCTCGATTGGGTAGTCGATCACCGTCGCATTCAGGCCGGCGACTCCGGCGTTATTCACCAGAATATCGACGCGCCCCATCTCCGCCTCTGTTCGCGCAGCGGCGGAACTGACGCGATCCCAATCCGAGACGTCGGTTTCGATAAAGGCGGCGCCAATCTCGCTGGCGGTTTGTTCGCCTAAGGCGCGGTCATAGTCCCAAATTGTGAGACGCGCGCCGCCGGCGATCAGCCGTTCGGCGACGGCGCGGCCAATGCCTTGCGCGCCGCCTGTCACCACTGCGGTCTTGCCTTCGACATTTATTGTATTCATGGCTCACCTCTCTGCCGGCTTGACCAAAGTCGCCTCTTGCTGTCTGCCTGAAGGCGATTTAATCGATTTAAAACGCACCATGGCTGAGACGGCTTGGCAAGCCCGAGTTTTCGCGCAGCCACAGATAGGAAAAAGAAAGGCGTCCCGATGAAGCTGCTTCGCTATGGCCCTCAAGGCTCCGAAAAACCCGGGTTGCTCGATGCGTCGGGCCAAATCCGAGACCTTTCAGCCCATATTTCCGATCTTGGCGGGGAAACCGTGTCGCTGGGCGCGCTCGATAAAATTCGCGCGCTGGATCTGGACGGGCTGCCGGTTGTTGAAGGGGCGCAGCGCTTCGGGGCCTGTGTTTCTTGGACCCCGACCTTCCACTGCGTCGGTCTGAACTACGCCAAACATGCGGATGAGAGCGGCTTGCCGCGGCCGGTGGAGCCGATCCTATTCTCGAAGGCCGCCTCCGCCCTGTCCGGGCCGTTTGATCCGGTGGTCCGCCCCAAAGGGTCTGAGAAGCTCGACTACGAGGTTGAGCTGGGCGTGGTTATTGGCGCGCCGACCGAGCATGTTTCCGAGGCGGACGCGCTTTCCGTTGTCGCCGGCTATTGCGTGATCAATGACGTTTCCGAACGCGCATTTCAGATCGAACGCGGCGGACAATGGGTGAAGGGCAAATCCGCGCCGACCTTCGGCCCGAGCGGCCCTTGGCTGGTGACCGCCGACGAAATCCCAGATCCTCAGGCGCTGCGGTGTTGGTTGTCGGTAAATGGCGAGAGCCGCCAGAACTCGAACACGGCCGACATGATCTTCAGCGTCGCCGAGATTGTGTCGTACATGTCTCGGTTTATGAGGCTGATGCCGGGAGACCTGATCGCGACCGGGACGCCGGAGGGGGTCGGTATGGGCTTCAAGCCGGAGAAATGGCTGGCGCCGGGCGATGAGATTGCATTGGGCATCGAAGGGCTGGGCGAACAGAAGCAGCAAGTGGTCGACTACCCAGGTTAACGAGAAGCCGATAGCGCGGAGCGGCCGTTCAAGAGCCGCCCGACGCCTGGTAGGAAAAACCGGGAGGAAAAGATGAAAGTCCTGATCATTGGCGGCGGCGGTTTCGTCGGCTCTAAGCTGGCGCGGGTGCTGGCCGGCCGTGGCGAGTTGCGGGGCGCGCCGATTGCGCGGTTGACGCTGGCGGATCTGCAGGCGCCCGCGGCGATTGATGCGCCGTTCAAGGTCGACTGCGTCGCCGTCGACATCACCGATGCGGCGGCGACGCGCGCGCTGATCGGCGCCGGCTATGACGTTATCTACCACCTCGCGGCAATTGTGTCTGGGCAAGCGGAGGCGGAGTTCGACCTGGGCATGCAAGTGAACCTGTTTGGGTCGCTCAATGTGTTTGAAGCGGCGCGGGCGTTGGGAACAGCGCCCGTTGTGGTCTACACGTCGTCCATCGCCGTTTATGGCGGGGAAACGCCGGACCCGATCGAAGATTGGTCGCATCAGAATCCGCAGACGTCCTATGGGGCGCAGAAGGCCGCGGGCGAACTGTTCCTGAGCGACTATTCGCGCAAAGGCTTTATCGATGGCCGCGGGCTGCGGTTGCCGACGATTTCGATTCGTCCCGGAAAGCCAAACAAAGCGGCCTCCTCTTTCATGTCGTCGATCTTCCGGGAGCCGTTGCAAGGGCGGAGCGCCGTCTGCCCGGTTGATCCGGAATATGCGCATTGGTTCTTGTCGCCGCGGCGCTGCGTGGAGAATCTGGTGATCGCTGCGGAGCTGCCGGCCGAGGCGTGGGGGCTGAACCGGTGTTTAGCGTTGCCGGGCCGCACTTATCGCATTGGTGAAATGGTGGAGGCGATGCGGCGGGTTGCGGGAGACGCAGCTGCGGACCGGATCGAATGGCGCCCGGATGCGGAGATCAAGAAGATCGTGCTAGGTTGGAAGGCGGAGTTTAATCCGTTGAAAGCATTGAGCTTGGGTTTCGTGCGTGATGACAGTTTCGAGGATAATGTTCGCTTTTTCCTCGCGGACGATATTGTGACGTAACTGCGCTGAATTCGGAAGAAGACAAAAAATACATACAGGGAGGCCGTAATGAGCGCGCCACAGGTTGTTTTGGTCACTGGCGCGAGCCAGGGAATTGGGTTGGCGACTGCGCGAGCGTTGGTCGAAGGCGGGCATAAGGTGGTGCTTGCCGCGCGGAGCCAGGAAAAATTGGACGCGGCGGCGGCCGAGCTGGGCGCGAACGCGGCGGGGATTGCCTGCGACGTCGGGCAACCGGAATCCGTGGACGCGTTGTTCGCCCAAATCAAACAGCGGCACGGCCGGCTCGACGCGGTTTTCAATAACGCGGGGGTGAACGTGAAGGCCGCGTCGGTCGACGAGCTTTCCTGGGAGGAGTGGCGGCGAGTGGTCGGCACGAACCTGGACGGCGCATTCCTCATTGCCCGCGGCGCGTTCGCGATGATGCGCGCGCAGGATCCTCAGGGCGGCCGCATCGTGAATAACGGGTCGATTTCCGCCTATGCGCCACGCTATCATTCCGCGCCCTACACGGCGTCGAAACATGCGATTAGCGGGCTGACGAAATCAGTGTCGTTGGATGGGCGGCCGTACAACATCGCCTGCGGCCAGATCGACATTGGCAATGTCGCCTCGGATATGACGGAGCGGATGAAGGGCGGAGTGCCTCAGGCGGATGGCGAGATGAAGCCCGAGCCGACATTTGACGTTGTTCACGTGGCGAACGCCGTGAAAGCGATGATTGAACTGCCATTGAGCGCGAATGTGATGTTTCAAACCATCATGGCGACGAAGATGCCCTTTATCGGGCGGGGTTAGGCGGCCGCCTCCTAAATCCGGCGGCGTCAGCGCCGCCAAGCGCTCGCGCCGCCGCCGATGGCCGCCAGCAGCCACGCCGCCATCAACGTAACGCCGCCAAAGGGCGCCAGGATCGTTAAGCTAGGCTGGCTGAGAAGTACTGAGGCGTAGATCCCGCCGCTGAACAGCGTGATTCCAACTAGAAAGGCCCATCCGCTCAGTCTGAACCACAACGCGCCCGTCGCTTGGCCGCGCCAAAGCGTCAGTCCGATGGCGAGGGCGGCGATGGCGTGCAGCTGGTGATAGCGGATCGCCGTCATAACGCTGCGCAGCGCGTCCGGGCTCAGGGAGTCGCGCAGGGCGTGATCGACATAGGCCCCAAAGGCGACGGAGCCAAAACCAAACAGAGCCGCCAGGAAAATCAGCATTACGCGCCTTTCTCATCCGCCGCGGCGAGTTGGCAGTGGGTCAGGCGACTGAAACGCCAGGCCGCGAAGCGGCGATATACCCAACTTGCGGCAGGTCGAACCACCGGCGCGGCGATGATTGGGGCCAGGCGCCGCCACCAGGGCAGGCCACGCCAGATTACGATAAATGCGTCAACGCCAACATGGAGCGCGCCTGCATCATCTTCAGCATGCATCCAGCGCAGCGCATCCGCCTGGCTCACGCCGCGCTCTGCCAGCACAGAACGATCGCGCGAGGCGTCGCGCCAGTCGAAGCGACCGCTTGGGGCGATCCGTTTATAATAAGCGATCTCCCGCGAGCAGAGGCCGCACTTGCCGTCATAGTAGACTTTGATCATCGCTGCGCCTCTCAATCCGGACACAGCTACAGAAGTAGATGGGCCGCGACGCCCGTCACTGGGGCGGAGCGTCGCGGCCCTGTTCTGACCTATGCGACCCGACTGATCAGCGGGGCGCCAGCGAAATGTGCGGCCAGATTGCGGACCACCAAATCGCCCATTGCGGCGCGTGTTTTGTGCGTTGCCGAACCGGCGTGGGGTGAGAGAACGACATTGTCCATCGCGAACAACGCTTCGGTTGGGCGCGGTTCGTCTGCGAAGACGTCGAGGGCTGCGCCGCCAAGTTTGCCCGCTTGCAGCAGTTCCACCATCGCTGGTTCGTCAACTAAGCTGCCGCGTGCGATATTGACGAGGTTTCCGGTCGGTCCGAGCGCCTCCATTACTGCGCGGGAAATGATGCCGGTGGTCGATGCGGAGCCAGGGGCGATCACAACCAGCCAATGGACCTCTCGCGCCATCGTTTCAAGATCGGCATAGTAGCTGTAGGGCTGATAGGCCTGCTCGCTTCGGCCGTGATAGACGACATGCATCTTGAAGGCTTGGCACCGCAGGGCGATTTCTTTGCCGATCCGACCGAGCCCGAGAATGCCGACCTTTGCGCCGGTCAGCTCCGCCGTAAGCGGATAATCGCCTTGGCTCGCCCACTTGCCTTGCCTTGTATATGCGTCCGACTGCGGGATCCGCCGGCAGAGCGCGAGCATAAGCGCCAGGGTCATTTCAGCGACTGCGTCGTTCAGCACATCGGGCGTATTCGTCACAGCAACGCCACGCGCCTTGCAGGCCTCGACATCGATCGCATCATAGCCCACGCCGTTGCTTGATACGATTTCCAGCTTGGGCAGCGCGGCGACGATGTCGGCGGAGCAGCCGCTAAAACCGGACGTGGCGACGGCGCGGGTCTGCGGCGCGGCTGCGGCGAGTACGGCGTCTTTGTCCGAAGCGTCAAAATATCGGTGAACGATATAGGCCGCCTCAAGCGCCTTCTCGACGTGTGGCGGTAGTTTCGCAACCTGGAGAACTTCTGGTTTCACTAGGTTTTTCTCCCTTCTTCGCGCGCTGCGGCGAAAACTATGCTGCTATGCGGCATGAATTTTGTCCAGCACAAAGACTAAAACGATTTAGATTCCTCATTGACGCGCCCTATTTAGCCGATCAGTATGAACTTAGCGAGGGCGTAAGACCCTCGGATTGACAGGGAGATGATCGCAGATGGCGTCAGTCACCATTGACGATGTGCGCAAATCCTTCGGCGTCGTGGAGGTCATCCATGGCGTCAGCATCGATATCGAAGATGGCGAATTCGTCGTCCTGGTCGGCCCGTCCGGCTGTGGGAAGTCGACCCTCTTAAGAATGATCGCAGGGCTCGAATCCATCACTGCCGGCGCGCTCAAAATCGGCAGCCGCATTGTGAATAATGCGCCGGCGAAAGAGCGCGACATCGCCATGGTGTTCCAGAACTACGCGCTTTATCCGCACATGAAGGTCTACGACAATATGGCCTTCAGCATGAAGCTGCGCAAAGCGCCGAAAGATGAGATCGATAAGAGGGTGCGCGCCGCCGCCGAGATCCTCGGGTTGGATCAATTGCTGGATCGATATCCGCGGCAGCTCTCCGGCGGGCAGCGCCAACGGGTCGCGATGGGCCGGGCGATTGTGCGCGACCCGCAGGTGTTTCTGTTCGACGAACCGCTGTCAAACCTCGATGCGAAGCTGCGTGTGGCGATGCGGACCGAGATCAAGGCGCTTCACCAGCGCGTTGGCGGTACGACGATCTATGTGACGCACGATCAGATCGAAGCGATGACGATGGCGGACAAAATCGTCGTGATGCAGGGCGGGTATGTCGAGCAAATCGGCGCGCCGCTCGAGCTCTATGATCGGCCGGATAACATGTTTGTCGCCGGTTTCATCGGCTCGCCCGCAATGAACTTCCTGCGCGGCCGCGTGCAAGGCGGCGCGTTCATCACGGCAATGGATGAGCGGATCCCGCTGGGCGCCGGAATGGGCGCGGATGAGGGGCGCGAAGTGGTGCTTGGCGTGCGGCCGGAACATTTGACCCTCGTCGGCGAGGGGCAGGGGTTTGGCGTCGATGTCGTTGTGACGGAGCCAACCGGGTCAGAAGTTCAGATCGTCGCAAAACACGGTGCGGAGGAGCTGATCGCCGTCTTTCGGGAGCGACATCAACCGGCGGTTGGCGAGCGGATGCGCGTCGCGCCGGACCCGTCACAGCTGCATTTATTTGACGGTGAAACGGGCCGCGCCCTGCGCGCCTAGCTCGCCCAAGCCATCGGCGCAGCGCCGGGGTCGGCGCAGGCGCTGAAAGTGAGCCGGCAAAACAAAAGAACCGGCCCGACGAAGCGGCGCTGACAGGGCGCCGGCAACCCAGGGAGGAAAGCATGATTTCTCGTCGTTCAATATTGCAGGGCGCAACCGCGCTCGGTGGTCTGGCGGTCGCCGATCTGGCCGGCTGGACGAAGGCGTGGGCGCAAAGCGCCATGCATAAGCCCGAAGCAGGGGCGAAGCTGCAACTGCTGCGCTGGAAGCGGTTTGTGCAGTCCGAAGAAGACGCGTTTTTGAAACTCGTCGCTGCGTACACCAAGGCGACCGGCGTTGCAGTAGAAGTGCTGAATGAAAGCCTTGATGATGTTCAGCCAAAAGCATCGGTTGCGGCCAATGTGGGCTCGGGGCCGGACATGTTCTGGGGCCTTTATTCTTTGCCGCATCTGTTCCCGGACAAATGCCTGGATGTGACCGACGTCTGTGAGGCTGTCGGCAAAAAATACGGCGGTTGGGCGAAGTCCGCCGAGGTCTACGGCAAGTCCGGCGGCAAATGGGTTGCGTTGCCGGTCGCCTATAACGCCAACCTAATCAACTATCGCATCTCGGCGATGAAAGAGGCTGGCTTTAGCGAGATGCCGACCGACACGGACGGCTTCCTGGCGCTCAACCAGGCGCTGAAGAAGATTGGCAAGCCTGGCGGCATGGCGCTCGGCCACGCTTCCGGCGACGGCAACGCCTGGGTTCACTGGCTGCTCTGGGCGTTTGGCGGCAACCTGGTCGACAAAGATGACAAGGTCATCATCAACTCGCCGGAGACAGAGGCCGCGCTGGAGTACGGCAAGAAGCTGTTCGAAGCTTGGATCCCTGGCGTGGCGTCCTGGAATGACGCGTTCAACAACAAGGCGTTCCTGGCGGAAGAAGTTTGGCTGACGAATAACGGCGTGTCGATCTACGCCGCCGCAAACCGGAACGCCGCAAAGGGCGACGCGAAGGCGGCGAAGATCGCCGCTGATATGGATCATTCCTTCTGGCCAAACGGCCCAGTGGGCGAGCCGACGGAGTTCCACATCGCCTACCCGCTCCTGGGCATGAAGTACTCGAAATATCCGAACGCGATCAAATCCTTCATGGAATTCATGATGGCGGTCGAAAATTACGAGCCATGGCTGGAAGGCGCGGTCGCTTACCTCAGCCACCCGGTAAAAGGCGGCGACGACTTCGCCTTCTGGGGCAAAGATCCAAAACTCGCTCCGGCCAAACCGGCTGCGTTCCGCACCCGCACCGCTGGCCATGACGGATCGGTCGGTGAGAAAGCGGCCGCCGCGCTGGCGGACTTCATCGTGCTCGACATGGTTGCGAACGCGTGCTCCGGCCGTGAGAGCATCAAGGGCGCGATCCGCATCGCAGAACGGCAGGCGAAGCGGCTCTACCGCTAATCGAGCCGCCGGACGGGGCCCGCAGGCGCGGGCCTCGCCTCATCATTTCGTTTGATTATCGAGGGCGTGGCTTTGGCCAGTACTGCTATTGATCAAAGTGCGGCGCAAAGCGCTGACGACCGGTCCGCATGGGCGCGGCTGCAGACGAACCGAAACTGGCTTGGTTTTTGGTTTATGTTGCCGGCCGCGGCGTTTTTGTTGCTGTTCCTGGCCTACCCGCTGGGGCTGGGCGTCTATCTCTCCTTTACCGACGCCAGGGTCGGGCGCGCGGGATCTTGGGTGGGCTTGGAAAACTATGAATTCCTTGCCGGCAAAAACCCGCTGTGGGATTTTTTCGCGATTATTTCTAATGAGGTGGTCGGCACCAAGTATGAGCTGACGGGAGACCCGGTTTTCTGGCTGTCTGTATTTAACACGTTGCTCTACACAGTGGTGGCGAGTGCGCTTAAGTTCGCGATCGGCCTCTATCTGGCGCTGCTGCTCAATCGTCATATGCCGTTCAAGGCCATTATCCGCGCCGTCGTGTTGGTGCCGTTTATCGTGCCGACGGTTCTGTCGGCCATCGCCTTCTGGTGGATTTTCGACACCAACTTCTCGATCCTGACTTGGATGCTGCGCAGCATTGGGGTCTTGGGCGAGAAGGAAGTGATCAATTATCTCGGCGATCCGCTGAACGCCCGCGCCTCCGTGATCTTCGCGAATGTGTGGCGCGGCGTTCCTTTTATCGCGATCACGCTATTGGCCGGTCTGCAAACGGTGAGCCCGTCGCTTTATGAGGCGGCGACAATTGATGGGGCCAGCCGCTGGCAGATCTTCCGCTACATCACCTACCCGCTGCTGACGCCCATCATCGCTGTCGTGATGACATTCTCGGTGTTGTTCACCTTTACGGATTTCCAATTGATCTGGGTGCTGACGCGCGGCGGGCCGTTTAACTCGACCCATCTGATGGCGACGCTCAGTTATCAAAGCGGCATTTTGGGCGGGCGGCTCGGTGATGGCGCTGCGATCTCGACCGCAATGATCCCGTTCTTGCTCGCAGCGATCATGTTCTCTTGGTTCGGCCTGCAGCGTCGCAAATGGCAGCATGGAGAAGGCAATGACTGACGAAAGCGCGTTCAAACCCGCCGCGCAGCCGGCGCCGCCCGAAGCGCGCACGCAGGCGAAGGCTGATCATCGCGAAGGCATGGAGCATCTGGAGACGCCGCTCTCACGAACGGTGACGCTCTGGATCCCGCTGGGGATCATCATGCTGGTGCTGCTGTTTCCCTTCTACTGGATGACGCTGACCGCGATTAAGCCGGACTCCGAACTGATTGACTTGAAGACGACCAATCCGCTGTGGACATGGAATCCAACCTTCAAGCACTTCTATGCGCTTCTATTTGAGACCGAGTATCCCACTTGGTTGTGGAATACGATGATGGTGGCGATCGTCTCCACCATCCTGTCGATTATGGCGAGCGTCGGGGCCGCTTATGCGATCGTTCGGCTGAAATATAAGGGGGCGAACTATGTCGGCGCGGCGATTTTCCTCGCATACCTCGTGCCGCCCTCGATCCTGTTCATCCCGCTCTCGACGATTGTTACCTCTTACGGGCTTTATGATACGCCCTTTGCGCTGATCCTAACTTATCCCACCATTCTGATTCCGTTCTCCACCTGGCTGCTGATGGGGTACTTTAAAACCATCCCGTTCGAGTTGGAGGAATGCGCGCTGATCGACGGCGCGACGCGGTGGCAGATTCTCACCAAGATCATCTTGCCGCTCGCGGTGCCCGGTTTGATCTCCGCTTTCATCTTCTGTTTTACGCTATGTTGGAACGAGTACATCTATGCGCTCGTGTTCATCGCAAGTCCTGACAATAAAACGGTGCCGGTCGCCATTGTGACCAGCTTCACGGATGGGGACGTGTTCCGCTGGGGCTCCATTATGGCAGGGGCGTTGGTTGGGTCTTTACCGCTGGTGGTGCTCTACACCTTCTTTGTCGAGCACTATGTGTCGGCGATGACCGGGGCGGTCAAAGAGTAGCGGGCCGCCATTGGCTGTCGGGCGTCGCTTTGGCGCGCTCGGCGCCGAGAATCTGCTTGGCGCTCTGCGGCGCACCGTAATTTAAATCGTTTTAGATTGCGAGCGGCGCTGGATGCCGAGAAAGCGCCGAGGAAAAGGAAATGCAACGGTGAAGGTTGGGTTTGTCGGCCTCGGCGCGATGGGCGTGCGGATGGCGAAATGTGTGTTGCGCGGCGGATTTGAGCTGCAGGGCTTCGACTTGTCGGCGGAGCGGTTGACGGAAATCGAGGCTGCCGGCGGCGTTGCAGTATCGGACGCGGCGGCGGCGGCGCGCGGCGCAGATGTATTGATCTTAATGGTGGTGAACGCGGCCCAAGCGCGCGCGGTTCTGTTCGAGGCGGACGCCATAAGCGCGTTGCCTAAGGGGGGGCTGGTCCTGTCCTCAGTCACCATGCCGAGCGATGACGCTGCGGCAATCGGCGAACAAGTCGAGCTGGCCGGCAGGATGTTCCTTGACGCGCCCGTGTCTGGTGGAACCGCGGGGGCGGAGCGCGGCACGCTCACCTTCATGACGGGGGGCTCTGACGCTGCGTTCGATTGCGCCGAGCCGCTGATGCGGGCGATGGGCGCGAACCTGTTCAAAATGGGTCCCAAGCCTGGCGCAGGGTCAACGATGAAAATGGTTCATCAGCTGGCGGCCGGATGTAATCTCGCCGTCGCTGCGGAGGTGATGAGTTTGGGCGCGCATCTCGGGTTGCCGCCCGCGCAGCTGCTGGAAGTTTTGAACGTATCGGCCGGCGGCTCCTGGATGATCTCGGATCGGGGCCCGCGTATGTTGACGGAAGGCGAGAGCGCGATGTCAGCGGTCGATATTTTCGTTAAGGATCTGGGCATTGTATTGGATGCGGCGCGCGCGGCGAAATTTCCGGCGCCTGTGACGGCTTCGGCGCTGCAGATATTCCTCGGCGCGTCGGCCGCCGGGTATGGTCGGCATGATGATAGCCAAGCGACCCGTTTTTATGAGCAGCTCGGCGGCAAGAAGGTGCGTTCGGAGGGGGAGAGCTAAGCGCAGCGAAGTCGCCTTCGCTGGACGGGCCGGGACTGGATGGGATGGGACTGGATGCGCTGAGCCGGTGGCGCGCCGTTTCAGTGGCGGCCAGGCCGGCGGCGCGAGCGGTTGCTGCGCAGCATCCAGGCGGCCGCAACGCCCGCGACCAGCCCGGCGATATGACCTTCGTAGGACACGGACGCGTCTGCGGGCAGAAGGCCGAGCATCGTTGGCGCGCCGTAGAAAAAGATCGCGGCGAACGCGCCGATGATCGCAAGGAATGAGCGTTCAAGCAGGCCGAGCCCCACCACGAAGCCGAACCATCCGAAGATCAGGCCGCTGGCGCCGATATGGTTGGCTTCGCGGCCGAATATCCAGGTCAGCAGGCCGCCTAAGACCACCACAATCAAGGTTGCAGAGAGGGCGCGCCGCGGCGCAATCAAGATCGCCAGCGCGCCGAGCACGAAGACGGGCACAGTATTGCGCCACAGATGATCGCTATGCGCGTGCAGGAACGGCATCGCCAAGATCCCGTCCAGCCCCTCCGTGCGTCGGGGGATCAGGCCATAATTCTGCGTCAACGCCCCGCCTAGCGCGCGATTGATGAGAAACACCGCCCACAAAACCACGACGAACAGCGACATTGTGACGACTGACCGAATGAGCCCTCGCCCAGCGGCATGAATTTTGGCGCGCATCACTCTCCCCCCTCGCCGAATTTCGGTGAAGTCTTGTCGTAATTCGACAGGTTTACCGTGATCGTCAATCAGAAGGTCACGATGTTCGCGGAAAAATTCGTGGGGGCTTGGGATGTGGCGTCGCGCTTTTGCGCCGCCCTCGCCGCGCGTCTGGAGGCGTCGTGATGTTCGGAAAAATTTGCGCCTTGCTCGCCCGTTTTTGGCGAGACCCTTGCGGCGCCACAGGCGTCATGGCGGCAGGCGCTATTCCCGTGCTCACGATTATGGTGGGGGCGGGCGTGGACTATGCGCGGGTTGAGGATGCGCGTTCCAGGCTGCAGCATGCGGCGGACTCAGCTGCGTTGGCTGTAGCGCAGGCGCAGGTGCTGGAGCTGGACAAAACCAAGTCGCGCGGCGATGCGATGATTGACGCGAACTTCACTGTCCCGGAGCGGGTGAAAATCACGGGGAGGGAGATTATTGAAAAGGGGGCTGGCTACGCGAAAGTGAAGCTGACCGCCGAAGTCGATATGTTTTTTCTTGAATTGGTTGGATTTAAGGTTCTCGAAGTAGAGGTGGTGTCGGAGGCGCAATATAAGCTAGCGCCGGATCTCGATATCACTGTTCTTTTAGATACATCCGGTTCGATGCTGATTGGGGCGTCTAAAACTGACATCGCTGGGTTTGAGGATTTATTTGGCTGTGCGTTTGCTTGCCACCTTACCCAAGGCGGACATAAGGTGACTTACGAAAAGGCGCTGACGTCCGGTTTTAAGACCCGATTGGACGTGGCGCGCGATGCGATTTTACGCAGTTTTAAAATTGCGTCCGAAAGCGCCTATGCGGACAAGGCCTCGACCTACTTTGATGTGAAAACCTTCGCCTATGAGTTGGAGGATGTGGTGACTGGCGAGGCGAAGGATCTGGTTGGCGCGGCGGGAGATCCTGTGCGCAAAATTCAACCGGCGCCGTGGACGGGAAAGGGGAGTATCTATGCGGCGACAGATTTCATCAAAGCGTTCGCCACATCGAAGACCGTGCTCGCTAAGAAAACCGCTAATCCAGATCGGCAATATTTTGTGCTGCTGGTGACCGACGGCGTCGCAGACTTTATGAATCCAGGTCGAAAAATCGAACCGATTGATCCGGCTCTATGCAAGGAGTTGAAGGAGAATGGCGTTCGTATTGGCGTTATCTACACCACCTATTTCGATATTCCGTCCAATGGGTTTTGGCGGTCGCGGGTGAAGCCGTTTTCCTCGCAAATCGGGCCGAAACTGGCGGAGTGCGCAACGCCAGGCTGGTTTTTCGAAGCGGAATACGCAGATGATATTGACGCAGCGTTCGTCGAGCTGATGAAACTCGTCCTTCCGCGGCCGCAGTTGACCAAATAGCGCGCGCCGGCGCCGCCGACGCGCCGGAATTGGTCGTTTGTGTTTGCGCCGGCTTCGCGGATAGAACGCATGAAGAGTAGAGGCCGCGCGCTGGTTCTGGGTTGGCGCGCGTCAAAGCCGCCCTGCGGCGGAGTGTTTGGAGCGGGCGATGACCGAAGGCGACGATATCGATCTGCGCGCGTTGGACGATGAGGAACTCGTTCAACAGATGTTTGATGACCTCTATGACGGGCTGAAGCCCGAGATCGAAGAGGGCGTCGAAATCCTGCTGGAGCGTGGTTGGGCGCCTTATGATGTGCTGACCAAAGCTTTGGTTGCAGGTATGCGCATTGTCGGAGATGATTTTCGGGACGGTATTTTGTTTGTGCCGGAGGTGCTGCAGGCCGCCAAGGCTATGAAAGCGGGCATGGGCATCCTGAAGCCGCTGTTGGCCGACACGGGCGCGCCAAAGGTCGGCAAGATGGTGATCGGCACAGTCAAAGGCGACATCCACGATATCGGCAAAAACTTGGTGGCGATGATGATGGAGGGCGCCGGCTTTGAAGTGGTTGATCTTGGCATCAACACTGAGGCGGACGAATATATCAAAGCGCTGCAGGATGAAGAGGCGGATATTCTGGGAATGTCCGCATTGCTGACCACCACGATGCCATACATGAAGATCGTGATCGATACATTGGCTGAGCGCGGTCTGCGGGATGATTACATCGTTCTTGTTGGCGGCGCGCCGTTGAATGAAGAGTTCGGCAAGGCGGTGGGCGCGGATGCTTACTGTCGTGATGCGGCGGTTGCTGTCGAGACCGCGAAGGAGCTGATCACGCGGAAACACAACCAGCGCGCCGCGAGCTGACGGGCGCGGTGATGCGGTCATTTGATGATGCGGCGCTGACGGAAGTCGGGGCCGATTTTTCCCCTGGCGCCGTGAATGAGCGGGCCGGCCGCGCGCTTGTTATCGGCTGTGGCGCGCTGGCCCGCGAGATCCTGGCCGTGTTGCGCAGCGCCGGTCTCGACAAGGTCGATCTTCGCTGTTTGCCGGCGAAGTTGCATAACGCCCCTCAGCAGATCCCGGATGCGGCGCGGCGCGCGATTGAGGCGGCGCGCGCGGATGGATATGAGCGGATCAGCTTGGCTTATGCTGATTGTGGGACTGGCGGCCTATTGGATCGGCTGTGTGAGGAGTTGGACGTTGTGCGGATGTCCGGCCCGCATTGCTATGCTTTTTATGACGGGCAGAGCGCTTTTGCGGCTCGGGCCGACGCTGAAATCGGCGCGTTTTATCTGACCGACTTCCTGGCGCGTCAGTTCGACGCTGTTGTGTGGCGGGGACTGGGGCTCGATCGTTTCCCAGATTTGTTGGAAGACTATTTCGGCCATTACGACCGGGTGGTTTATCTCGCCCAGACGGACGACCCCGCCCTCGACAGCGCGGCGCAGGAGGCTGCGGCGCGGCTGGGGCTCGCCTATGAACGGCGGTTCACGGGATATGGCGAATTGACCGGATTTTTGGTCAATGTCAGCCAAGAACGAGGCGCCTGAGCAGGGGCGACGCCTCGTTATCGCCGTTGGGCGTTTATTTGGGACGTTTACTTGATCAGGCGCAGGTGATCGCGTGACCGAGGCTCCGCGCTTTCTTCACGCGTTGAGATGGCGGCGCCGCCTTCGATGGCGCGCAGCAGAGGGCGGGCGGCGCCAAGCGGCGCGGCGCGATCCCGCGGCGCGCTGAACATTTTGCGCTGGGCGATGCTGAGCGGTCGGGTCATCGGGTCATTGCGCAGGGTACGGACGCGCGGATCATCGATCGTCTCATCGTCATCCCGAGGCGCATCGCCCGGGGCTTCGAACGTATCGATTGGCAGCGCCTCGATCCGGTCAATCCAGTGATGCACGGGGGCGCGGCTGGCGGCGCGGGCGTCAACGCCGCCCATATAGTGCGCGCAGCCCAGGATCCGGGTCATTTCACCAAGATCGCTGCGTAGCGGCAGGTAAACGAACTCAGCCTCGTACAGATAGCCGCTGCGGGTTTCGACGGTGCAGATGACATGGCCGACGCAAGGCTCAGTGACCACTCGGCGCAGCAAATCCCGCATGCGGGTGCGGCTCTCGCCCGTCCAGAAGGCCAGCGCGCTCATGCCGCGCAGCTCCATTCCGAACTGATCGCAGAGTTTCGTTCCGGCCAGGCGGAAGCGCGGCGTTGCTTCCGGCGTATGCTCAAGAATAAAGGTCGTCTCTAGAAGCGACGAAATTGCGCGTGGATCCAGCTCGCTGCGATAAGGCGCGGCGCGACCTTGGCGAAGCTCTTCCCAATAATTAAACAGGCCTTTTGCGTTATCGTGCTTCATGGCGCTGTGTCTCCCCTGCTCGTTTGGCGTGGCGATGGCGGAGATGTTCGGAACGTCACCGCCTTTTGCCGGCCAATTGAGCAACCTCCGTGCCAGCCACGCGTGTTTTTCGCGCGGCGAACAAAACTTATAGGTTAAGAAGATCTCAACTATGCAGGGTATGGCAAGGCCACAGAGGAACAATTTGCGATTTTTTGCTAATTTATCCGGCTTCAGACCGGTTTCGGCGGGTACGAACCCGCAATTTGGCGGGGATTGTTGACAATGCGAAGCATGACGGGGTTTGCCGCCGTTGATGGCGAGGCGGCGGAGGGCGGATGGCGCTGGGAGCTGCGCAGCGTGAATGGCCGGGGGCTTGAAGTTCGTTTCCGCACGCCTTCGGGCTTTGACCATGCCGAGGCGGGCCTGCGCGCTCAGGTTGGGGCGATCTTCGCGCGGGGGACGCTGACAGCCGCGCTGTCTCTGAATGAGAAACGTGGAACGCCTCCGCTGCAGATTAACCATGAGGCTCTCGAAACGGTCATTGCGGCGGCCAAGCTGGCTGGCGCGCGGGCGGAGGCTGCGGGGTTGAACGTGACGCCGATGTCCATCGCCGCGCTCATTGGCGCGCGCGGCGTGTTGGAGGCTGACGCCGGCGAAAGCGATGCAGCGTCAGGCGACGACGCGGCGCGCGCCGCTCTACTTCAGACCGTCGCGGCAGGCTTCGCCGAAGCGTTGAGCGCCCTCGCGCAGGTGCGGGAGCAGGAGGGCGCGCGGTTGAGCGTGATCTTGAACGCTCGGCTTGACGAAATCGGCGATCTGATCGCGCGGGCCAGGGCCGCGGCGGCCGATCGGGCTGCGAAGGCGCCGCAGCTGTTGGCGGAGCGCGTGCGCAGCGTGCTGGGCGCCGGGGCGGAGGTTGATCCGGGGCGTTTGGCGCAGGAGCTTGCGCTGCTGGCGGTGAAGGCTGATGTGACCGAGGAGCTGGATCGGCTGGAAGCGCATCTTGCGGCGGGGCGCGATTTGCTGGCTGCGCCGCCGCCGGTTGGCCGAAAACTCGATTTTTTAACGCAGGAATTCAATCGTGAAGCGAACACGCTGTGCGCTAAATCGCAGGACCAGTCATTGACCGAGATCGGGCTGGCGTTGAAAGTCGCCATCGATCAGTTGCGCGAGCAGTCGGCGAATGTCGAGTAAGGAGAGCGAGACGTGAGCCAACCGATGCTGAAAACGGGCGTGAGCATTCCGCGGCGCGGTCTGATGTTTGTGCTGTCGTCCCCATCCGGCGCGGGCAAGACCTCGCTCGCGAAACGACTGCTGGCGTCAGACGGCAATCTGTTTCTGTCCGTCTCAATGACCACTCGCCCGAAGCGGGAAGGCGAGGTGGAAGGGCGCGACTACTATTTCACATCGCGGCCCAGCTTTGAGATCGCGCGGGATGGCGGGGAGCTGCTCGAGCATGCCGATGTACATGATAATCTATATGGCACGCCCCGCGCGCCGGTGGAGAAATGGCTGGCCGAAGGGCGCGACGTGCTGTTCGACATCGATTGGCAGGGCGCCAAGCAGATCGTAAGCGCCATGCCGCGCGACATCGCCACGGTGTTCATTCTGCCGCCGTCGATGGAGGCGCTGGAGGCTCGGTTGGTGAAGCGCGGGAAGGACGCGCCGGAGGTCATTGCGCGCCGGCTGCGCAACGCCGCGGCCGAAATTGAGCGGTCGGTCGACTATGATTACGTGATCGTCAACGAAGAGATCGATGCGGCTGAGGAGGAGCTTCGCGCAATTTTGAGCGCAGAGCGGCTTCGATGCGCGCGGCGAACGGGGTTGCCGCAATTTGTCGACAGCCTGGCGGCAGCCGGCAAAGAAGGAGCGTGAGCATGGGGCTATATCAGTTGGACGGGGTCGCTCCGGAGGTGGATGCGACGGCCTGGATCGCGCCAAATGCGCAGGTGATGGGAAAAATTCGTCTTCAGCCGCAGGCGAGCGTCTGGTTCGGCGCCGTGCTGCGTGGGGATAACGAGTTGATCGACGTGGGACCGCGTTCGAACATTCAGGATGGCGCAATCGCGCACACTGATATGGGGTTCCCGCTAGTAATTGGGGCGGACTGCACCATTGGCCACGCGGCCATCCTTCATGGCTGCGTGCTTGAGGACGCCGTTCTGATTGGAATGGGAGCGACCGTGCTCAATGGCGCACATATTGGCGCGGGCTCGCTGGTCGGCGCAAACGCGCTCGTGACCGAGGGCAAGAAGTTTCCGCCGCGCTCGCTGATCGTCGGGGCTCCGGCGCAGGTGAAGCGCACCTTGTCGGAGGAAGAGGTTGAGGGGCTGCGTCGCTCGGCGGCCAACTATGTGGCCAACGCGGCGCGGTTCCGGGCGGGGCTGGCGCAGATCAACTCGGCCGTCAGCTCATAAATCGGGCGGCGTCAGCGGTCTATAGGCTGTTTTCGGCTGTGTAGCGGGCGCGGAGCGGTCTTGATCTGTCGCTCTGTTGAAATTTCCAGTTGCCCGCGGCCCTCAGTAAGAAGGAGTTCCCCAAGAGGCGCGCAACTGCGCCGTTACTCGTTGTTTTGACGTAGATATATGTTGTTTGATCCATGTGGGCATTGTTTTTCACGTATATGTGCGCTGTTTTTTTGGGGATATATGTGTTGTCCGACTCAGTTTTGGGTAATGTCTTCCTCCAAATATAATCAAAAGCCGCCCGTCATCGTTAAATGACCTTAATTCGCATCTTCTCCTGCAGAAAATGGACCGGTACGTTTTACGTGGCTGTGGAGAGCAGCCGAATGTTTTGCAGTTGGAGATGCGAATGCTGAAACGGATATTTATAACGGTTGCGCTGATTGCAGTGGCCGCGAGCACGGCCGCAAACGCTCAATATGTGCGCTTCACGAACCATTGGAAGCCGAGCCTCCAGCTGAACATCGAGAAGGGGCCGCTTGCCGCCAGCCCGACGAAACCAAACTGGTGGAGCGCGGACTGGATCCTTGAGCGCGTCGACGGAACTTACTTTCGGATCAAAAATCGTTGGAAGGGCTCATACATCCACAACCAGTCAAAACGCTTGGAGATCGGCGGGATCAAGAAGGGGTGGTCGAGCGCGATGTGGCGTTTCGAGCCCGCCGGCGCTGGGCGAGTCCGGATTAAAAATCGTTGGACCGGTCAGTATCTGCATATTGAGCGCGGGCGTCTCGAGCTCGGGTCGATCAAACAGGCGTGGCACAGCGCCATGTGGCGGCCGAGCGGCGTCTCAATCGCTGCGCTGACCGGCGGCGCGAAGGCGACAGCAAAACCTAAAAAGGTCAGTTCCGACGTTTATCGCTCAAGCGCGCGTCAGTGCGTGCATGCGGTAACTGGGATTGGTTTTGTCGCCAAAGTCCGTTGGTATTACCCGTATGATCTTGAGGTTCGCGGCGGCAATATTCGCGTGAAGCGCGGCAAGCGTCCTTATCGGACGAAAAACGTGCCGGTTTGGCAGAAGAGCTGCGTTAAGACCGGTTATCGGATGGTTGCTCAGGTAAGCGTTGTTGGCGGGAAGTTCGCGAATGCGACGATTACGATTGCGACGGGCACGGTGATCGCGATCGGCGGCGCGGTGGCTTGCGTCGGCTCTGCGGGCACGGCCTGCCCAGCTGTCGCCGGCTCTGCGGCGGCTCTCTTGGGGGGCGGCGCAGCTGCTGGGCTCCAGTTCTTGCCTGATGCGAAGGAGACTTTCTTCTTCGGCGCAGTGCGCAACAATATGGATGTTTGGGGCACCGTCTGGAAGCCGAAATATAAGATCTATCGCTAACGCCTCGCGGGAGGGCCGCGCCTCATGGGGGCGCCCCTTTAGCGCCCACCCTAGCCGATTTCAAACGGCACGGCTCGGCGGACGTCGTCATTGACGAAGAGCTTGCGGCCAATGGGCGGCATTGAGCGCTGGGGGCAGGCTGCGCGCTCACAAATCCGGCAGGAAATTCCCACTTTGTCATATGCTTCGGGCAAATCGATTGAGAGATCGTCGGCGTAGACAAGGTCTCCCGCATGCGCCACTGGACAGCCCAGAGCAATCGCGTAACGCCGGATCTGACCGCGAAATCCGGCGCCGCGTTTGGTGATCGTCCGGGCGATGCAGACATATCGTTGACCGTCCGGCGTCTCCGC
Source organism: Neomegalonema sp. (assembly GCA_022760355.1). Classification (GTDB taxonomy): domain Bacteria; phylum Pseudomonadota; class Alphaproteobacteria; order Rhodobacterales; family Rhodobacteraceae; genus JALEGB01. Next base: position 65,779 of record JALEGB010000035.1, on the reverse strand, counting down.
CAGCTGGCGTACAATTTCTTCCGGTCGCTCGAAGGCGCGATGCACGCTCCAGAGGGGGCAGGAGCCGCCGAAGCGGGCGAATTGAAGCCGGGTCGAGCTGTGGCGTTTGGTGATTGTGCCGGCGCGGTCAACGCGCAGAAAGAAGAAGGGCGCGCCGCGGGCGCCTGCGCGTTGGAGCGTCGAAAGGCGATGGGCGGCCTGTTCGATGCTGGCGCCGAAACGATCAGCGAGGAGCTCGAGGTCATGTCGGACTTCCCGCGCCGCGGCCAGAAAGGCGCGATAGGGCATCATTGCAGCGCCTGCGAAGAAATTACACAGGCCGATCCTTGCGATTGCGCGCGCTTCTTTGGTGTCAAACTTGGCATCGTCAATCAGCCGCTCAATCAGTTCCGATTCTTCGAGCAGCGCGATCTGGTGCCACAGCTGGAAACTTTGGGTTGGGATGGGGGCGTCCGCATTGATTTGCAGCAGGCGCTGTTTGCGGTTGAAGGCGCGGAATGTGTCGGACCCGAGGGTTCCACGTTCGAATGAGACGACGATGTCGTGCTTTTCCGCCAGGCGCGCAGCGGCCCGCTCCAGATGATTATCGCCGGAAACGCCGGCCTCGACCGCCAAGGTTTCCGCGGCGCGATCCAGCCAGTCGATATAGTTGTCCGAGTAGTGAAAGAAGTCGCGCACTTCCTCATAGGGCAGCTGAGCGGGCGTATTATCTTGTTGGATCAACGCGTCATCCATTGCGGCGATCCGCGCTTTCAGGCTGTTATGGGCGCGATGCAGGGCGAGAAACGCTTGGGCGAAATCGGGCGTGTTTGATATTGCGATTTTAAGTTCCTGCCGCGAGGGGCGCCGATCCTCAAAAATCGGATCGGCCAGCGCCTCGCCGAGATCGGCGGCCAGTCGATCTCCCGTGTCATTGGCGAATTCCGCGACATCCACGCCGAAGCTTTCGACCAGCGCGAGGATGACCGAGGCCGAGATAGGCCGCTGGTTATTCTCCATCTGGTTGAGATAACTGGCGGAAACGCCAAGGCGGTCGGCGAATGTGCGTTGGGTCAGGTTTTCTGACTGCCGAAGATTCCGCAGGCGCGCGCCGGCGAAGAGTTTTCGAGCGTGCATGGTGGACCTACTCGCTAACTTTGCAAATTTGCAATTTACATTTTGCGTATTGCAACACCTTGCGCACTCGCCTGTCTAGGTCTTCTCGCGCTGCACAATTAGTGGCATGTGCATGCGGAATGACGCAGGGTCGGAAACCTGCGCAACATTTCAGGAGGAAAGGCCATGCAAGAGGTCCTGGCGAAGCTCAAAGAGCGGCGCGCTCAGGCGCATCTTGGTGGCGGTCAGCGCCGCATCGACGCCCAGCACGCAAAGGGCAAACTCACTGCGCGGGAGCGCATCGAACTGTTGCTCGACGAGGGATCGTTCGAGGAGTTCGATACCTACGTCGCCCATCGTTGTACTGATTTCGGCATGGCCGAGCAGAACACGCCGGGCGATGGGGTGGTGACCGGTTGGGGCACGGTAAATGGTCGTCTGATCTATGTCTTCAGCCAGGACTTTACGGTCTTTGGCGGCTCGCTTTCAGAAACCCACGCACAGAAGATCTGCAAGATCATGGATATGGCGGTGCAGAACGGCGCCCCTGTGATTGGTTTGAATGATTCCGGCGGCGCGCGAATTCAAGAAGGCGTCGCCTCGCTCGCCGGGTATGCGGACGTTTTTAAACGCAATGTGCGCGCATCCGGCGTCGTGCCGCAGATTTCGCTGATCATGGGGCCCTGTGCTGGCGGCGCTGTGTATTCGCCTGCGATGACGGACTTTATCTTCATGGTCCGCGACAGCTCCTACATGTTTGTCACCGGCCCTGATGTTGTGAAGACGGTCACCAATGAGGTTGTCTCCGCTGAGGAGCTCGGCGGGGCCGGCACGCACACTCGGAAAAGTTCGGTTGCGGACGCCGCATTCGAAAATGACGTTGAGGCTCTGGCGCAAACCCGGCGGCTGATCGATTTTCTGCCCCTCTCGGCGCGTGAAAAGCCGCCGGTGCTGCCATTGGCCGATGATCCGAACCGCGTCGAGCCAAGTTTGGACACGCTGATCCCGGATAACCCGAACAAGCCGTACGACATGAAGGAGCTGATCCTGAAGGTTGCGGATGATCGGGACTTTTTTGAGATCCAGGGCGATTTCGCCAAGAACATCCTGACCGGTTTTGTGCGCATCGAAGGGTCGACCGTGGGCGTCGTGGCCAACCAGCCGATGGTTTTGGCCGGATGTCTGGACATTGACAGCAGCCGCAAGGCCGCCCGCTTTGTGCGCTTCTGCGACGCTTTTAATATTCCCATTCTGACGTTTGTGGATGTCCCCGGCTTCCTGCCTGGCACGTCGCAAGAATATGGCGGCGTCATCAAGCACGGCGCGAAGCTGTTGTTCGCCTATTCAGAGGCGACCGTGCCAATGGTGACGGTGATTACGCGCAAAGCCTATGGCGGCGCTTATGACGTGATGGCGTCCAAACATATCGGCGCTGACATCAACTACGCGTGGCCAACGGCGCAGATCGCAGTGATGGGCGCGAAGGGCGCGGTTGAAATTCTCTACCGGTCGGAACTGGATGATCCGGAGAAGATTGCAGCGCGGACGAAGGAATATGAGGATCGGTTCGCCAACCCGTTCGTTGCGGCCGAGCGCGGCTTCATCGATGAGGTGATCATGCCGCAATCGACTCGCCGTCGCGTCGCCCGCGCCTTTGCGGCGCTGCGGACGAAGAAGGTCGAGCAACCGTACAAAAAACACGACAATATTCCGCTCTGACGGGAAGGGGATCGAGATGTTTTCCAAAATCCTGATCGCCAACCGGGGCGAGATTGCATGCCGTGTTATGAAAACGGCGAAGCGGATGGGCATTGGGACGGTGGCGGTCTATTCGGACGCCGATGTCGACGCGATGCATGTGAAAATGGCGGACGAAGCGGTGCATATCGGCCCGCCCGCCGCGGCCGAAAGCTACTTGGTCATCGATAAAATTCTGGATGCGGTCCGGAAAACCGGCGCCGAAGCGGTGCATCCTGGCTATGGCTTTCTCTCCGAGCGCGCGGCGTTCGCCGAAGCGCTGGACGCCGCCGGCGTCGCGTTTATCGGCCCGCCTGTCGGCGCGATCGAGGCGATGGGCGACAAGATCACGTCCAAGAAGCTGGCTGCTGAGGCTGGGGTTTCGACCGTGCCCGGTTATATGGGCCTAATCGAGAGCCCGGAGGAAGCGGCGCGGATTGCGGGCGAGATCGGCTATCCGGTAATGATCAAGGCCTCGGCCGGCGGCGGCGGCAAGGGCATGCGCATCGCCTGGAATGAGCAGGACGCGCGCGAAGGTTTCCTGGCGTCAAAGTCTGAGGCTGCCTCGAGCTTTGGCGATGACCGGATCTTTATCGAAAAGTTCGTCCAACAGCCGCGGCACATCGAAATTCAGGTGCTCGGCGATAAGCATGGCGACATCGTGTATCTGGGCGAACGGGAATGTTCGATCCAGAGGCGGAACCAGAAAGTTGTCGAGGAAGCGCCGAGCCCGTTCCTGGACGCGGCCACCCGTAAAGCGATGGGCGAGCAATCCGTCGCGTTGGCTCAGGCGGTGAATTACTGCTCCGCCGGCACGGTGGAGTTCATCGTCGACCCGGATCGCAACTTCTATTTCCTCGAAATGAACACCCGCCTGCAGGTGGAGCATCCGGTGACGGAGCTGATCACCGGCGTCGATCTGGTGGAGCAAATGATCCGCGTCGCTGCGGGGGAAAAGCTTCCCTTCACGCAAAGCGATATCAAGCTGAATGGTTGGGCGATCGAGAACCGCCTTTATGCGGAGGATCCGTATCGGAACTTCCTGCCATCGATTGGCCGCCTGACCCGCTATCAGCCGCCGCAGGAAGGAACTCGGCCTGACGGTACAATCGTCCGCAATGACACCGGCGTTGAGGAAGGCTCGGAAATTTCGATGTTCTACGATCCGATGATCGCCAAGCTGTGCGCTTGGGGACCGGATCGCGCCGCGGCGACCGAGACGATGCGCAGCGCGCTCGACTCGTTCGAGGTCGAGGGGATCGGCCACAACCTGCCGTTCGTCGCCGCCGTCATGGATCATCCGCGCTTCATCTCGGGGCGCCTGTCGACCGCCTTCATCGCTGAGGAATTCCCCGAGGGGTTCTCCGGCGCAGCGCTCCCCGAGGATGCGCGCGAGTTGCTGGCTCGGATCGCCGTGGGCCTGGCGCTGAAGACAAAGGCGCGGATGGACAAGATCTCCGGGCAGTTGCGCCCGCTCGCGCGGCCGGCGCCGACGAGCTGGGAAGTCGCGATCGACGGTGTTTCGGCGCCGTTGCGGGTGGCCTCCAGCGAAGGCGACACCGTCCGGTTCGAGGCGGCCGCGGCCAGCGGCGTTGGCGACGAGTTGAGCCTCGACTGGCGCCCCGGCCTGTCGATCGCCGTCGCGCGGTTCGGCAACAAGCAGATGACCGTCAAAGTTGATCAGGCGCTGGAGGGATGGCGGCTGCGCTGGCGCGGCGTGGATCTGATCGCCATTCCGCGCTCGGAACGATCTGCACAACTTGCTAAGTTGATGCCGGTCAAGGCGGCGCCGGACACCTCCAAGCTATTGCTGTGCCCAATGCCTGGCCTTGTCGTTCGCATCGAAGTCGAAGTCGGCCAGCGGGTGGAGGAGGGGCAGCCCCTCGCCACAGTGGAAGCGATGAAGATGGAAAACACGCTGCGCGCCGAACGCGCTGGTGTTGTGAAGTCGATCAAAGCGGCGCCGGGCGACAGTCTGGCGGTGGACGAGGTCATTATGGAGTTCGAAGGATGAGCGAGGAAAAACTCGATCAATGGCGCGCGCTCGCCGAGAAAGAGCTCCGGGGCCGCTCGCTGGATGATCTGACCTGGCGGACGCCGGAAGGCATCGACATCAAGCCGCTTTATACGGCGGCTGACCTCGAACAGCTTGAGCATCTCGACACTGTTCCTGGCCTGGAGCCGTTTGTTCGCGGCCCGCGAGCGACGATGTATGCCGGTCGGCCTTGGACGATCCGCCAATATGCGGGCTTCTCCACTGCGGAGGAAAGCAACGCGTTCTATCGTCAGGCGTTAGCCAACGGCCAGCAGGGCGTTTCGGTGGCGTTCGATCTGGCGACGCACCGCGGCTATGACAGCGACCATCCCCGCGTGATCGGCGATGTCGGCAAGGCCGGCGTCGCGATCGATAGCGTCGAGGATATGAAGATCCTCTTTGACGGCATCCCGCTGAAAGACGTCTCGGTGTCGATGACGATGAACGGCGCGGTGATCCCGATCCTCGCAAACTTCATCGTTGCGGGGCAGGAGCAGGGCTGTTCAACGGCGGAGCTTTCCGGAACCATTCAGAACGACATTCTGAAGGAGTTCATGGTCCGCAACACATACATCTATCCGCCTGAGCCTTCGATGCGGATTGTTGCGGATATTATTGAATACACCGCGAAGGAGATGCCGCGGTTCAACTCGATCTCGATCTCCGGCTATCATATGCAGGAGGCCGGCGCGACGCTGGTGCAGGAGCTCGCCTATACGCTGGCGGATGGCCGCGAGTATGTGCGCGCGGCGCTCTCCAAGGGCATGGATGTCGACGCGTTCGCTGGTCGGCTTTCCTTCTTCTTCGCAATCGGCATGAACTTCTTCATGGAGGCGGCGAAGCTGCGGGCCGCCCGCCTGCTCTGGCGGCGGATCATGACCGAGTTCAATCCGAAGAAGCCGCAAAGCCTGATGTTGCGCACCCACTGCCAGACGTCGGGCGTCTCCTTGCAGGAACAAGACCCGTACAACAACGTCGTGCGAACCGCCTATGAGGCGTTGGCGGCGGCGCTGGGGGGGACGCAGTCGCTGCACACGAACAGCTTTGACGAAGCGATTGCGCTGCCGACGGAGTTCTCCTCCCGCATTGCGCGCAACACGCAGCTCATTTTGCAGAATGAAACGGGCGTGACCAAGGTCGTCGATCCGCTGGCCGGCTCCTACTATGTCGAAAGCCTGACTGCTTCATTGGCCGAAGAGGCCTGGAAACTGATCGAAGAAGTCGAGGCGATGGGCGGGATGACCAAGGCGGTCGCCTCCGGGATGCCGAAGCTGCGGATCGAAGAGGCCGCCGCGCGCCGCCAGGCCCGGATTGACCGGGGCGAAGAGGTCATTGTCGGCGTCAACAAGTTCCGTCCGACGAAAGAAGACCCGGTTGAGGTGCTCGACATCGATAACCAGGCCGTGCGTGAAGGTCAGGTGCAGCGTCTGGCTCAGATCCGGGCCAGCCGCGATCAAGGCGCGGTGGACGCCGCGTTGACGCGCCTCAGCCAAGCGGCGAAAGACGGCGACGGCAATTTGCTGGGGCTGGCGGTCGAAGCGGCTCGGGCGCGTGCGAGCGTCGGTGAAATTTCCGATGCGATGGAGAAAGTGTTCGAACGGCACCGCGCCGAAGTGCGCTCGATCTCCGGCGTATACGGCGCCGCCTATGATGGCGATGAGGCCTTTGCGGCGATCCAGAACGATATCCTGGCGTTCGAGAAGGAAGAGGGGCGTCGGCCGCGGATGATGGTCGTCAAGATGGGGCAGGACGGCCATGATCGCGGCGCCAAGATCATCGCAACCGCTTTCGCCGATCTTGGATTTGACGTCGATATTGGCGCGTTGTTCCAGACGCCTGACGAGGCGGCGCGGGACGCGATCGACAATGATGTGCATGTTGTTGGCGTCAGCAGCCAGGCGGCCGGCCACAAGACCCTGGCGCCAGCGCTGGTCAACGCGCTCAAGGCGGCTGGCGCCGGCGATGTGCTCGTCGTTTGCGGCGGGGTGATCCCAAGCCGCGACTATGAATTCCTCAAAGAAAATGGCGTCTCAGCGATCTTCGGCCCAGGCACGAACATTCCAGACGCCGCCCGCGAAGTGTTGCAGCTCATCCGGGAGGCGCGCTCGCAAAAAAAAAGTCCGTAAGGGAGGACAAGATGAGCCGCGACGCTCAGGATACTGGCCCCGCTGATACGCGTGGGGTTTTCGGCAAGATCGCAGATGCGGTGCGCACCATTGTCGGCGCTGGCCCGGCAAATTTCGGCTATGACGCCGTCTATGATGCTTGGAAGCGCGATCCGGAGGCCTTTTGGCTCAAGGCCGCGGAAGAGGTGGACTGGATTAAGCCGCCGAGCAAGGCGCTCGACGACTCTAACGCGCCGCTGTACCAGTGGTTCGCGGACGCGGTTTGCAACACCTGCTGGAATGCGGTCGATCGCCATGTTGAGGGCGGCCGCGGCGAGCAGACGGCGATCATCTATGACAGCCCGATCACCGGGGGCAAGGCGACCATCAGCTATCGCGAACTGCAGCAGCAGGTCAGCCGCCTCGCCGGGGCGCTGGCGCAGCGCGGCGTTGTCAAAGGCGATCGGGTTGTAGTCTATATGCCGATGGTGCCGGAGGCGCTGATCGCGATGCTGGCCTGTGCGCGCATTGGCGCAGTCCATTCGGTCGTGTTTGGCGGCTTCGCCTCGCACGAGTTGGCGGTGCGGATCGACGACGCCGCGCCAAAGGCGATCATTGCAGCGTCCTGCGGCCTCGAGCCTAACCGGACCGTGCAATATAAGCCGCTGCTGGACGCCGCGATCGACCAGGCGACCCACAAGCCTGATTTCACGATGATCCTGCAGCGTCCGCAAGCACAGGCGGACATGATTGCAGGCCGCGATGTTGATTGGGCTGAGGCCGTTGCGGCTGCGAGCCCGGCCGAGTGCGTGCCGGTTGGCGGCGCGGATCCTCTCTATATTCTGTATACTTCCGGCACGACGGGGCAGCCGAAGGGCGTGGTGCGCCACAATGCCGGCCATATGGTCGCGCTGTTGTGGACGATGAAAAATATCTACAACGTCAAGCCGGGCGACGTGTATTGGGCGGCCTCGGATGTCGGCTGGGTCGTTGGCCACAGCTATATCTGCTACGCCCCATTGTTGATGGGGTGCTCCACGGTTGTCTTCGAGGGCAAGCCGGTTGGAACGCCGGATGCGGGCGTGTTCTGGCGCGTGATCCAGGAGCATAACGTCAAGGTGCTGTTCACCGCGCCGACGGCTTTGCGGGCGATCAAACGGGACGACCCTGAGGCGACGCATGTCGGCAAGTATGATCTGAGCGGTCTGCAGGCGCTGTTCCTGGCCGGCGAGCGGGCCGATCCGGACACGATCAAATGGGCGCAGAAGCACCTGGATAAGCCGGTCATTGACCATTGGTGGCAAACTGAAACGGGGTGGGCCATCGCCGCGAACCCGCTGGGTATTCAGGAGCTGCCGGTCAAGCTGGGCTCGCCGACACGGCCGATGCCGGGCTACCAGGTCGATATTCTCGACGAAGGCGGCTACCCTGCGGCGCCGAATACGCTCGGCGCGATCGCGATCAAGCTGCCGTTGCCGCCGGGAACTTTGCCGACCCTGTGGAACGCGGAGGAGCGTTTCAAGAAATCCTATCTGCAGCATTATCCCGGCTACTACGAAACCGGCGATGCGGGCATGAAGGATGAAGACGGCTATGTCTACATCATGGCGCGGACCGATGATGTGATTAACGTCGCGGGCCATCGGCTCTCGACTGGCGCGATGGAAGAAGTGCTTGCCTCGCATCCGGATGTCGCGGAGTGCGCCGTGATCGGTATTGGCGACAAGCTGAAGGGCCAGTCGCCGCTCGGCTTGATCTGCCTGAACGCTGGTTGCGCGCGCGACCATGCGGAGATCGAGAAAGAGTGCGTTACGCTGGTGCGGCAAGAGATCGGACCGGTCGCGGCGTTCAAGAACTGCATGGTCGTCGACCGCTTGCCTAAAACCCGTTCCGGCAAGGTTCTGCGCGGAACGATGGTCGCCATCGCGGATCAGACGCCGTGGAAGATGCCTGCGACGATCGACGATCCGGCCATTCTGGATGAGATCTCGGCGAAGATCGCTGGCCTGGGCGAGCCAACGGGCTAAGCACGACGCCGCCGGGCCCGCCACATTGTGCGGCGGGCCCGATCCAACGGGGCTGAAACGCCGTCAGGCGTCTCGCCAGCGGGTTAAGAACAGTCGGACGGACCGCGTAAGAGGCCCGCGCCAAACACCGGATCTCGGCCGGCCGCGCCGAGATCTACGGCCTCACGCGTCAGCAACGCGCGCGCTGAGGCGACATCCGGCGTCAAACCGCGCGCAGCTGCGACGGCGAGCCGGGCCGCCACATAGGGCGCCGCCAACGAGGTGCCGCTCGCATACCTTTGGTTCTCCGCGCCAAATAGCCAGATATCCACCCCCGGGGCGGCGACATCGATATGGTCGCCACGCACAGCGCGCGAATAGACCCGCCGCGCCGCGTCAATGGCGGTGACGGCGATCACATCTTTAAACGCGGCCGGATACAGCGCGGGAGATTTCGGGCCGTTATTTCCAACTGCGGCGACCAGGATCATGCCGCGCCGCGCCGCGCTCTCGACCACTTTGGCGAAGATCTTGTTGCGGGGGCCGGCCAAGCTGAGATTCACCACTTTTACGCCGCTCTCGGCCATCCAGTTGATCGACCGCGCCAGATGGTCGACACGCGCGATCGGCTTGCCGGAACTGTCTTCCATCACAGCGACAGCGGCGAACAGGGTCGCTTCAGACAGCAAGCCCGCCGGTCCCGCCAGGATGGCGGCGATTGACGCGCCGTGATCGTGGCTGCTCGGTCTTTCGTCCCGGCGTAGGAAGCTGGCGGTGACAATTTCATCGGCCGCGAGGCGCAGGCGCGAGCGGGGGACCGGCGTATCAATCACGCCAATCTTAATCCGCGCCACGCAGCTTTCGAGCGGCCACTGGATCACCTCCCGCGCAAACAGGCGCGGCTGCGGCGCTTGGCTTAGCGTGTAAACATGGTTCTGACCGACGACGCTGTAGGGCGCGATTGTTTCCAGCTCCACAATCGCTTTTTCGGCGTTGATCCCGGGGCGCAGCGCCAAGGTCACCATCTCAAGGCCTAATCCCCCCAGAGTATGGCTGAAGCGGAGCGCGTAGCCGCGTTGTTCGGCTAAGGCGATGAAAGCTTTCGCCCGCGCTGCATTATCCAAAATCGCGATCACTTCGCCCGGCGCGGCGAGCGGCTGAGCTTGGGCGCGCTCTTCCGGACCTAAGCTCCAGGAAAGCATGAGCATCAGGGCGCCGAGGGCTGTGCCGATCCTGAGAAGCTTCATGCGCATATGATGTTCCCTGCTGTTCCGACATTGGCGATCGCGCGGCGTTATTCTGCCGCAGCGCTTTCGACGATTTTATCGGCGAGAATCGTAGAGACGGCGGCGTCTCTGGCCTTTTTGCTCTCAAAGCCGATCCGATAAACCCCAAGCAAGCTGGGTCCATCGATAAAGCGGCCGCCGACTTTTAGAAGCAAGGCGCGCATGTTTTCTTCGCTGGCCGATGGGGCGAAGGTAAGTTGCAGCGATGCGGCCGACGTCGGACCGTCAGCAGCAAGACCATATCCAGGGGGGGCGCCTGGCGCGGCGCTGTCAAAACGCCAGAGGCTGACGGCGACGAGGGCGACAGCGGCTGCAGCGGCGATGCCGCGCCACATATTCAGCGAATCGATCCAGCGGACTTGCGGCTGCGGCGCTTCGCGTTCGACTTCCCGCATCAACCGTTGGAAGCCGAACGCGCCGGGGCTCCATTCCGCATGTTCGGCGGATTCGGATGCCGCCAGCGCCTCTTTGCTCGACAGCGTCAAAGCCAAGCGTGCGGCGAAATCCGGGTCGGCTGCGGCTCGGGCTTCGATGGCGGCGCGTTGCGCTGCGGTGGCGCTGTTCGCCGCATAGGAGACCAGAAGCTCCGTCGTCTCCTGCTCTTTGCTGCTTGCGTCATTCATGTGCCGGTATCCTTCGCCTTGCTGAGGCCGCAGCGCTGAACACACGCCTCAATTTCCTTCATCGCGCGATGAGCGCGCGCTTTGATTGTTCCTTCTGGACACTCCATCGCTTCGGCGATTTCGCGGTATTTCAGCCCTTCGAAAAAGGCGAGAGTGATCACCTCGCGCGCGACTGGCTTCAGCTCGTTGACGCAGCCGCGGACGACGGCGGCGTCTCCAGCGACTTCGACCAGATCTGCGGCGGTCGGCGCGTCGTCCTTCGCTTCTTCATCCAGCTCGTCAAACACACGGCCGCCCCGTTTGCGCAGCGCATCGACTGACTTGTTATGGGCGATGCCGAAGATCCAAGTCGTCACTTTTGAACGGCCTTCAAATCTGCTCGCCTGGCGCCATACATCCATCATCACATCGTGAAAGACGTCAGCGGCTTCGTGCGGGTCTCCGAGGCGGCGCTTGATGAAAAAGAACACTCTCTTTTCGTAGGCGTCGTAGATTTCGCGAAAGGCAGCTTTGTCACCGGCGCCGACGCGCCTAATCAGACCCAGCTCATCCGTTTGTCGTTTGTCGCTCATCTTGGTCCCCGCTGTGCCCTCGGTGAAGCTGCCGGCAACCTAACGTGGTCTCGCTTGCGAAGGCCAGTTCGCTCAGCGCGCGTCTTGCGCGCCGGCTGGGCCGCTGTCGTCCCATTGACCCGCCGCAGCGTTGCCGCCGCCGGGATACGCGGCGGGGGCCGCGCGCCATCCCAGCGCATTGGCGTCGTGCTGGGTGAGGCGCCTGGAGCCTTTGGACGTGTCGTCCAATACCTTTTTCAGCTTGATGTCGCCGGCCGAGACTGCCGTCGCCATCAGTGCGGCGGCGACTGTTAGAAGCGCCGTCGCTACGCGTTTAAAGCCGATCTGCGCCATTAGGCGTCTCCGGTTGAGCGCGGCGGCGCAAGCTGCTGCAGCGCTGATTTCGGGCGAGCGTTCATCGCGCTCCTGATTGTTTGGTCGGCCCGGCTCCGGAAATGGTTGCATGATTTGCCGATTAATTCGCGGGGGCGACATGTAGAAAACGCCCATACATCGGGGATGTATGGGCGCGAGGGGACAGGAGGCGCCGTCAGGAGGCTTAGTAGCCGTAGGATTTCGGCGCGACGTAGGTTTTCTTTTTCGCAGCATAGCCAGGGGTAACTAGAGTTTTCGGATAAACGGTCGCATAGTGGCTGAATTCACAGGTATAGCGAGTTTTGCTCCAGAATTTGCAGAGGTAGACTTTGTTGCCACGAACAATCTCTTTGATGACTGGTCGCTTGTATTTATACCCATGATCATAGACCGGAGTTGCGTAGGCGCCGCCGTACGTCGCGCCGTATTCGCCGGCTTTGGCGTCAACGCCGCTTGCTACGACGCCCATGAATGCTGCGGCTGCGACCAACGATGCCGACATGATTTTCTTGATCGAGTTCATTTTTGCCTCTTCGATACTTACTGAGTTGCGTGTTGCTTGCCAGACCGCGTTTCCGCGTCTCAGTGGTTAGGTCGAAGGGGCTCCCAATCTGGTTGCGTTTTTTTTCGATTTTTTTTGCGGATCGCGTCAGCTGGGCGGATCGATCGTCTCAAGGAGCGTGAAGAACTCGATGCTCTTGGATGTGATCATCGGCTCGGCCGCCGCGTTGAAATCGGCGAAGTGAGGGGTGGTGAGATGCGCGTCGAAGGCGGCGCGGTCATCATAGAGCTCATAGAGCAGGATCTGACGAGGGTTCTCTGGATCAATGGCGACGTCGAAACGTCGGCAACCAGGTTCATTGGCCAGCGAGTTGCGCGCTTGTTGGCGGACCCGGTCCTCGAAGGCTGAGACGTAGGCTGGCGCGATTTCGAAGCGCACGACGACAACATACATTGGCGTTCCTTCCCGAGAGTTTGTCGACGCTTTGGTGCGTCTGACAGTTCGGCCGCCGCCGACGCAATTGGGCTTGCTTTTGCCGGCGGCTCCCGCATACCCTTATTTAAATCGATTTAAATGAATCCGCAATCCATGCGGACAAACGAAGGGAGGCCGGTTTGGCGGAGTTGACGCAGGCGCAACTTGCGGAACCGCATATCGGGCTGGAGGCGGTGCGCTTTGTTGGCGCGGGCCTGAACCGCCCCGAATGTGTTGTTTCGCATTGTTCCGGGCTGCTATTCGCGCCGGACTGGACCGGCTCGGGCGGGGTCAGCGTCATCTCGCCGTCCGGCGCCGTTGCGCGCATTTTAGCAACCGCGCCAGACGCGGGGATCGATATGCCGCTCCGCGCGAACGGGGTGGCGCTCGAGGAGGGCGGCAGCTTTTTACTGGCGCATCTGGGGGCGGAGAAAGGCGGGGTCTACCGGCTTTTCGCAGATGGCCGCTGCGAGGTGGTGACGGCGGAGGCGGACGGCGCGCCGCTGCCTCCAACCAATTTTGTCGCCGCCGATCGGCGCGGGCGGCTTTGGATCACCGTGTCGACGACCAAAACGCCGCGCGCATTGGATTATCGGCCCGACGCCGCAAGCGGCTTCATCGCCCTATATGCGAACGGCGAAACCCGGATTGTGGCGGATCAGCTCGGCTATACGAATGAGTGTCTGCTGTCGGCGGATGAAAGCGTACTTTATGTGAATGAAACCTTCGCGCGCCGGTTGACGGCGTTCGATATCGTTGGCGATCGGCTGGAAAACCGCCGGACCGTCGCGGAGTTCGGCGCGGGGCTGTTTCCGGATGGTTTGGCTGAGGCCGAGGATGGGGCGCTGTTCGTCACGTCGATTGTCTCCAACGCGGTTGTGCGCATCCCGCAAGATGGCGGCTGCGAAACGGTGCTGCTGGATGGGGATAGAGAGCATCTGGATTGGGTGGAGGCGGCGTTCGTCTCCGGCGCGATGGGGCGGCCGCATCTCGACAAGGCCGCGGGCGCGCGACTGCGCAACATCTCCAATCTTGCGTTCGGCGGCCCAGGCCTTCGCACCGCCTTTCTTGGGTGCTTGTTGGGCGATCAGATCGCAGCGTTTGACTGTCCGGTCGCCGGCGCGCGGCCGGGGCATTTCGATGCCGATCTTGGGCCGCTCGCTCAATATTTGGAGGATGAGGCGTGACGAATTCAAACGATTTCCACATCGCGGTGTTTCCGGGCGATGGGATCGGGCCGGAGGTGATCGCGCCGACTTTGCGGCTCTTGGATCAAGCAGCAGAGCGAGTGGGCGGTTTCGCTCTGTCGACCAGCGACTGCGCCGCGGGGGCGTTGCATTATCGCGATCATGGGACAGCCTTGCCGAAGGAGTCGCTCGATGTCGCCGCGAAGGCGGATGCGATCTTGCTGGCGGCGATGGGGATGCCGAGCATCCGCATGCCGGATGGGCGCGAGCTGACCCCGCAAATCGATCTGCGGATGGAGTATGGGCTCTATGCCGGGGTGCGCCCGGTGAAGCCGGTGCCGGGCGTCAAGCCAGTACTGGCCGATCCACGCGCCCACGATGTCGACTATGTCATCGTGCGTGAGTCGACTGAGGGGCTGTTCGCGCCGAGCGCGCCGGGTGAGCGTGACGGCGACGCGGAGGCGCGTGAGACCATGGTGATCACCCGGCCGATCTGCGAGAAGCTGTTCGATTTCGCCTTTCAGCTGGCGCAAAAGCGGGACGGGCTCCGGCGGGTAACGTCAGTCGACAAGGCCAACGTGTTCCAAGCCTTCGCCTTTTGGCGCGAGATTTTTGACGAGCGCGCCGGGCGTTTCGGCGATATCGCCGCTGATTGCGCCTATGTGGACGCGTTTGCAATGACGATGGCGCAGAAGCCATGGACGATCGACGTTGCAGTGACCGAGAATATGTTCGGCGACATCCTCTCCGATCTCGGCGCGGCGCTGATGGGCGGCATGGGCTACGCGCCGTCGGCCGATATCGGCGATGAGCACGCCGTGTTTCAGCCCTGCCACGGCTCGGCGCCGGACATTGCCGGCAAGGGGCTGGCGAATCCGACCGCGATGATCCTGTCCAGCGCCATGATGCTGGAGTGGCTGGGGGAGCGCCACGGCGCGTCCGACCCGATGCGCGCCGGCGCGTTGATACGGCGCGCCGTGGAGGCGGCGTTCGCCGGCGGCGATTTGGTGACGTGCGAGTTGGGCGGCGACGCGGGCACGGCGCGCGTGTTCGAGGCGGTCGGCGACGCGCTTGCCGGCGTTTCGCTGGAGATGCTGAATGACTAAGGCGCTGGCTTCCCCCGTCCGCGTCGCGATCGTCGGCGCCGGCTATTTCGGCCGGTTCCATTATGACGCTTGGTCGCGCATGCCGGAGGTCGAGCTGGTCGGGATGTCGGTGCGCGCGGTTGAGAAAGCGGCGGATGTGGCGGCGGAGTATGGCGCGCCAGGGGCGCCGCTGCCTGTGTTCGCCAACCCGGCCGAGATGGCGACCGCCGTGCGGCCCGATATTGTCGACATCACTGCGCCGCCCGAAGCGCATCTGGACATCATCCGCGCCGTCGCGCCCCATGCCCCCTATATCATCTGCCAGAAACCGTTCGCAGGCTCGACGCAAGGCGCGCGGCAGGCGATCGCGCATGTGGCGGAACATGGCGGCCGTATCGCGGTGCATGAGGATATCCGGTTCCAACCCTGGAACGAGGAGGCGAAGCGGCTGATTGAAGGCGGCGCCGTTGGCGAGCTGTATCAGATCACATTTCGGCTGCGGCCCGGCGATGGCCAGGGGCCGTCCGCCTATCTCGACCGACAGCCTTATTTCCAGCAGATGCCGCGCTTCTTGGTGCATGAAACCGCGGTGCACTGGATCGATACGTTCCGCTTTTTCATGGGCGAGGCGTCGGGCGTCTTCGCCCGGTTAGCGAAGCTCAATCCCGTCATCGCTGGCGAGGATGCGGGGGTGATTTATTTTGACTTTGAGGGCGGGCGCCGCGGGGTGTTTGACGGCAATCGCCTTTCCGATCACATCGCAGAAAACAGGCGGCGGACGCTTGGGGAGATGTGGATTGAGGGGGCGGACGGCACGCTGCGGCTGGATGGCGACGGGAGGATCTGGTTGCGGCGGTTCGGCGCCAATCAAGAAGTCGAGCATGTGTTTGAATGGCGTGATCATCTGTTCGGCGGTGATTGCGTCTATCGGTGCAATCGCGCAATCATGCTGGACTGGCTTGCGGCGCGCGCCTCGCCGATGGAGGCCGGAAGCTACATCCGCAATCAGGTGATTGAGGATGCGATATACGAAAGCGCGGAGTCGGGGCGCTACGTGTCGGTATAATCCTCCCGGACCGACGCGCCGCCTGACGCAGCTCTGCTGCTTTCGCGCTGGCCGCTTTGGCCGGCCGGCGGCCGCCCGGGCGTCTCCCACGGGCGGCCGCTTCGAATGCGCAGCGTTCGGCGGGGGCGTCGCCCGCCTTCTGTTCGGCGATCTTACCGCAGCTGAGCGTGGCGATTGACGTCTTTATAGAGCAGATAGCGGAACTTGCCCGGCCCGCCCGCATAGCAGGCCTGCGGGCAGAAGGCGCGCAACCACAAAAAGTCGCCCTCCTGCACCTCCACCCAATC
This sequence comes from Neomegalonema sp., assembly GCA_022760355.1. Classification (GTDB taxonomy): domain Bacteria; phylum Pseudomonadota; class Alphaproteobacteria; order Rhodobacterales; family Rhodobacteraceae; genus JALEGB01. Next base: position 49,365 of record JALEGB010000035.1, on the reverse strand, counting down.
GCGGTTAAGCAGGTAGACCGCTTTGCCTTCCAGCATATAGAGCCCGTGCTCCATCACGTGGGTTTCCGCGAACGGGATCGCGCCGCCCGGCTCGAAGGTGACGATGGTGATGTGCATATCGTGGCGCATGTCGTCTGGGCTGACGAACAGAGTCGTCGCCCAGGCGTCCGTATTCGCCATTGGAGTTGGCGCGACGTCGGCTTCCTGGGCGGTGAAGAAGTCCGGAGGCGCGAGCCCGTCCAGCGGTTCATACAGTTTGCGAAACCAATGAAACTTCGCGGGCTTGTCGCCGATGGCGATCATGGAATAATCGAGCCCCGGCGGCACGTATGCAAAGCCGCCGGGCGTCAATAAATGGGCGACCCCGTCGACCGAGAGCTCAATGTCTCCCTCCATGACAAAGAAGGCCCCTTCAGCGCCTTCTTGCGGCTCTGGCCGCTTCGAGCCGCCGCCCGGTTCGGTTTCAACGATGTACTGAGAGAACGTCTCCGCGAAACCCGAGAGGGGGCGCGCCAGCACCCAGGCGCGCGTCTTTTCCCAATAAGGCAGACGGCTGGTGACGATATCGCTGAGCACGCCGCGGGGCAGAACTGCGTAAGCGTCCGTGAACACCGCGCGGTCTGTGGTGAGCTGGCTTTGCGGCGGCAACCCGCCTTTGGGCGCATAATAGGTGCGTTGCGACATTGCTGTGGCTCCCTCCTTCGGCGGCGCGCGGATCTGCGCGACCTTGCGCCGCGACATGTTGCGTTGCAGCGTTAGCTTGAGCAACGCATGATTTACTGTCCAACCTTCTGGGGCCGGGAGCTTTGCAATGTCGAGCCTTTTGCACGAATGGGCGAACCTGATCTTTCGCTGGGCCCATATCATTGCGGGCGTCAGCTGGATCGGGTCGTCTTTCTACTTCATGTGGCTGGATTCGAGCCTCAAGCGGCGCGCGGGGATGGATGAAGGCGTGCGCGGCGAGAATTGGACCGTGCATGGCGGCGGCTTCTACCACACGCAGAAATATATGGTGGCGCCGGAGGCGATGCCGGACGATCTGCACTGGTTCCGCTGGGAAAGCTATATGACTTGGCTGACCGGCTTCGCCTTGCTGACCGTGATCTACTATTTTGGCGCGTCGAGCTTCTTGATCGACAAGAGCGTCGCCGACCTCACGCCGCGCCAGGCGGTGCTGATCTCGATCGCGTGCCTTGTCTGCAGCTGGGTTGTCTATGACTGGCTGTGCATCTCGCCGCTGCGTCATCGTCCGGCGCTGCTGTTTGTGGTGCTGTATGTGTTGCTGACGCTTGCGACATATGGGCTGTCGCATGTCTTCGCGCCGCGGGCCGTGTTCATCCATATCGGCGCAATGATTGCGACGATGATGAGCGGCAATGTCTTTTTCGTCATCATCCCAAACCAGCGGGTGGTGGTGGCGGATCTGAAGGCCGGCCGCACGCCGGACGCGCGCTATGGTCAAATTGCCAAGCTGCGCTCGACGCATAATAATTATCTGACTTTGCCTGTCTTTTTCCTGATGATCTCCAATCACTACCCGATGACGTTCGGCCATGCCCATTCGTGGGTGTTTGTGATCGGTGTGCTGGCGCTGGGCGGCGTGGTGCGGAACTGGTTCAATTTGCACGAGGCGGGCAAGGAGGGCGTCGCCGTCGCCTGGCAGTGGCCGACGGCGGCGTTGCTGGCGGCCGGATTGATGACTTTTTCCGAATGGCGGCCTGATGCGCCAAGCGGGGTGAAGGCCCCGAGTGGGGCGGAGGCGATGGCGATTTTGACGACCCATTGCGTCAGCTGCCATGCGGCGCGGCCCGCTCAGCCGGGCTTCGCCGAGGCGCCTGGCGGCGTGCGGTTGGAGACCGTGGCGGAAGCGCGCCGCCACGCCGCCCGCATCGCCGCGCAGGCGGTCGCGACGAAGGCGATGCCGCTTGGCAATAAAACTGGGATGACGCCGGAGGAGCGCGCAAAGCTGGGCGCATGGTTGGCGGCAGGGGCGCCGGAATGAGCTGGCGGCGATTGCTCTGCGCCGCCGTCGCGCGTCGATCATCGGCTTTGTGAGGTTGCGGACCATGGCGCCGGGCCGTAGCCCTTCGGCACCAGGCTGATTTCGTGCCTATTTCGAGAGCGAACCCCGCCTCATTCGAAGCTTGGCGCCTATTATTAAAGCGCCCTCCTGCCTGTGCTTGTAATTTGTGCGCTGCACACTTGAACACACTTGCGTGCTGTGCTTGCGTGCTGTGTCGGCGCGATATGCGCCGCGCATTCGTTGGTCGCAGGTCTCGCCGTCGGCGCGCCGAAGGGCCGCGAAGGGAAGGAAACGCAAGATGAAATTGATCCGCGCATTCGCCGTTTTTGCCGGTCTCGCCGCGCTCTCGAGCGCCGCAGCGGCGCAAACGGCCGTAAAATTTGCCCTCGACTGGAAGTTTGAGGGGCCCGCAGCGCCGTATTTTGTCGCTATCGATGAAGGGGACTTCGCCAAGGCTGGCCTGAAAGTCACCATCGACAGCGGCAAAGGCTCGCTTGACGCTATCCCTAAGGTCGCCAGCGGCTCCTATCCGTTTGGTTTCGCCGACATCAACTCGTTGGCGAAGTTCCTCGACAGCAACCCAGACGCGCCTGTTATCGCAGTGATGATGGTGTATGACGCGCCGCCCTTTGCGATCATTTCCACCAAGTCCCGGGGCGTGGCGAAGCCAAAGGACCTTGAGGGCAAGATCCTTGGCGCCCCTGCGCCGGACGGCGCCTACGCGCAGTGGAAAGCTTTTGTCGCCGCAACCGGCATCGATGCGAGCAAGGTTAAGATTGAGAATGTCGGCTTTCCGGTGCGCGAGCCGATGCTGGCCGCCGGCAAGGTGGACGCGATCACGGGCTACTCGTTCTCATCCTACATCAACCTGAAGGCCAAGGGCGTTCCAGCTGACGATATCGTCGTGATGCTGATGTCCGATTATGGGCTGAAGCTGTATGGCAACGTCGTGATCGTGAACACGGAGTTCGCCAAAGCGAACCCGAAAGTCGTCACTGCGTTTCTTGGCGCAATCGCCAAAGGTTGGGCGAAAGCCGTCGCCAATCCTGAAGCGGCGATTGAGAAGCTGCTGAAGCGCAACGACCTGGCGGTTGCTGAGACCGAAACCGAGCGGTTGAAGATCGCGATCCGGGATCACGTGCTTACGCCTTACGTGGCCGAAAACGGCATGGGCGGCGTTGACAAAGAACGGTTTGAGGCGGGGCTGAAGCAGCTGATGCTAACTTATGCGTTCAAAACGCCGCCAAGCATGGCGAAGCTGTTTACCTCCAAGTATCTGCCGCCAAAATCCGAGCTGATGCTGAAATAACAGCTTGCGGCGCAAGTGACGCGCCGCAGGTTGAGCGGTCCGCTTTGTCCATGGCGGGCCGCTCGTTGAACAGGGGGCGCGCCGATGCAAGATGACAGCGACAAGACCGCCGGGCTGAGCCTACAGCGGGTCGGATTAACCTATCCAGGCCACGGCGGCGTACATGCGCTCGACGAAATCAGTTTCGATGTGCCCGAGGGCGACTTCGTGGCCGTCGTCGGGCCGTCCGGCTGCGGCAAATCCAGTTTGATGAAGCTTGTGTCCGGCTTGTTGCCGCCGACGACGGGCGAGGTGCGCAATCGCGGCGCTTTGGTCGCGGGGCCGGCGGACACCGTTGGGATGGGCTTCCAGAACCCCAGCCTTTTGCCGTGGCGCAGCGCGATCGACAATGTGCTGCTGCCGCTGGAGGTGGTGAAGCGCTACCGGAGCGAGCTGCGGACGAAAGCCGGCAAAGCAAAGCACCGCGCCCGAGCAATGCACTTGCTGGAGACCGTGGGGCTGCAGGATGCGGCGGAGCTGACGCCCGCGCAGCTCTCTGGCGGTATGCGCCAGCGGGTGTCGCTGTGCCGCGCGCTCATCCATGAACCGAGCGTCCTGATCCTCGATGAGCCGTTTGGGGCGCTCGACGCCTTTACGCGCGAAGACCTATGGGGGGTGCTCTATCGGCTGTGGCGCGAGGCGCAGTTCACCTGTGTATTGGTGACCCATGATTTGCGCGAGGCGAGCTTGCTGGCGTCGAAAGTCGTCGTTCTGTCGAACCGGCCTGCGAACATTATGTCGATTGAAACGCCCCCTATGGGGCATCCGCGCAATGCGGACATGCTCTATCAGCCGGAGATGGTCGCGTTTGTGCGCGGCTTGCGGGACCAAATCGGCCGCGCCATGGCGCGCGGGCCAGCAGCGGAGGCGTCCGCATGAACAGCTCCATCTGGAATGCGCGCTGGATGCAAGCGCTCTCGCCTATTCTGTTCGCTCTGGTCTTTCTGGGGCTCTGGCAGCTCGCGGGCTGGCTCACCCCAACCTACCAGCTGCCGACAGTGGTCGAGACGTGGAACGCAATGCTGCAGAAGCCTTGGGTGTTGCTGAAGCACGGGCTCTACACGCTGTGGCCGACGCTGATCGGGTTTGGGGTTGCGATCGTTGTTGGCGTGGTGATGGGCCTGTCGATGGGCATGTCCAAATTCGTCTATCAGGGCGCCTATCCGATCCTGGTGTTTTTCAACGCTCTGCCGAAGGTGGCGATCGCGCCGATCCTGGTTCTCTCCTTTCCCAGCAGTTTTGAACTTGCCGTTTGGATGGCGTTTTTGATCTGCTTTTTCCCTATTGTGGTGAACGTTGCGACCTCAGCGGCGACGGTGGATCGGGAGATGGAGGATGTGCTGCGGGCGCTGGGCGCGGGCAAATGGACGATCGCCTGGAAGGTAAGCCTGCCGCAGGCGACGCCGCATATTTTCGGCGCGCTCAAAATTGCGGTGACGCTCGCCTTTATCGGCACCATCATCGCCGAGCAGCAGAATGCGAATGAGGGGCTGGGATGGTTCATCACCGTCGCCAGCGCCAACAGTCAAACCGCGCTGGGCTTTGCGGCTTTGGTTGTGCTCGGCGTTGAATCTGTCATCCTTTATGCGATCTTCGCTGTGATGGAGGCGCGGACGGCGCGTTGGGCGTTTCGGAGCCATTGAGGAGCGTTATGGGCAAGTTGACTACCCATGTGCTGGACACGGCGAAGGGCCGGCCCGCCGCAAATGTGCGGATTGAGTTGTTTCGCTGCGGCGGCGAAGATGGTTGGATCCACGTGGCGGATGTTCGAACCAACGCGGATGGCCGCATCGATCATCCGATCCTCGAGGGGGCCGCGCTTATTGCGGGGCGGTATGAGCTGATCTTCCATGTCGGGGACTATTTCGGGCCCAGGCCTGATGCGCCGGCGGACGCGTTGGCGTTTCTGGATGAAGTGCCGGTGCGGTTCGGCGTTGACGATCCTGCGGCGCATTATCATGTGCCGCTGCTGATTTCGCCGTTTGGCTACTCGACCTATCGAGGCAGCTAAGGCGAATGTCCGATCCAGTTCGTTTTGTGTTGAACGGCGAGCTTGTCGAAATCCGCGATGCTCCGCCAACCATGACGCTCCTGAATTGGCTGCGTGAGACGCGGCGGATGACGGGAACAAAGGAAGGGTGCGCGGAAGGCGACTGCGGCGCCTGCACGGTGGCGACGCGGGCGCCGGGGCAGGGCTGGCTTGCGGTGAACGCCTGCATTCAGCTGCTGCCAATGCTGCATGGCCGGGACGTCGTGACCATTGAGCATGTTGGCGCGCCCTATGATGATGGGCATCCTGTCCAGAAGGCGGTTGCGCGTTTGCACGGCTCGCAATGCGGCTTTTGCACGCCTGGATTCGTGATGAGCCTTTGGGTCGGCTATGAAAATGGCGCGCCCGCATCGCCTGAATGCGTCGCCGATCAGCTGGCCGGCAATCTGTGCCGCTGCACGGGCTATGGCCCGTTGATCGAGGCTGCGGCTGCGGCGGCGGAGGAGCGCGCGGATCCGGCTCCGTCGCCGCCTGACCCGCCTGTCGAGGCGGAGTCGTCATTGTCCTACGAAACCAATGGGCGGCGTTGCTGGTCGCCGATATCGTTGGCGGAGGCGGCGTCGCTGAAGGCGGCGCAGCCGGAGGCGCGGCTGATTGCCGGGGCGACGGATGTCGGGCTCTGGGTGACCAAAAACGGCTACGACCCTTCGGATATGATCTATATCGGGCGGGTGGCGGAGCTGCGCCGGATCGAGACCACAGCAACCGATACGACACTCGGCGCAGCGGTCAGCTGGGAGGAGGCGCGCGCGGCGCTTGCGCCGCTCTACCCTGATTTGGGGGAGTTGCTGCGACGGGTCGCCGGCGCCCAGGTGCGCAATGCTGGAACAATCGGCGGGAACATCGCGAACGGGTCGCCGATCGGCGATCTGCCGCCGCCTCTTATCGCCCTTGGGGCAAAGCTTCGCTTGGTCAGCGCCGCCGCGCTTGGGCTGGCGGAGCGGGAGATCCCGCTGGAGGATTTCTTTATTGAGTATGGCCGACAGCATATCAGCCGCTATGAGCTGGTCGCCTCGGTGACATTGCCGAACCAAGCGCCCGGCCGTTTGGCCTGCTATAAGATCTCGAAACGGTTCGACTCGGACATCACGGCGGTCTTGGGCTGCTTTCGCGTCGTCATCGAGGCGGGCGTCGCGACTGAGGCGCGGTTGGCTTTTGGCGGCATGGCGGGCGTCCCAAAGCGGGCGATGGCGGCGGAGGCGGCAATGGTCGGGCGGCCCTGGTCACAGGCGACCATCGCGGCGGCGCAAGCGGCGCTGGAGCAGGATTTCCAACCGCTGGATGATCAGCGGGCGACATCGGGCTACCGGATGACAGTCGCGAAAAATCTGCTGCAAAAATACTATCTGGAAATGTCGGCGCCTGAGACCGCGACGCGGTTGGTCGGCCGCGGCGCGGTCTCACTGTGACGGAGGCGGCGATGGATGGCCGAGAGCCTGATCTTGATCTCGCAACCGGGGTCGGCGCCCATCTTCGGCATGACAGCGCCGACAAGCATGTCTCAGGCGCCGCCGTCTATGCGGATGATGCGCCGGAGCCGCGGGATCTCGTGCATTGCGCGTTGATCCTGGCGTCGATCGCGCGCGGCAAGGTGCGGGTCGCCGATCTGTCTGAAGTCCGTGCGGCGCCGGGTGTGCTTGCGGTTCTAACCGGCGATGACGCGCCGGGCGAGAATAACGTTGGGCCTGTTGTGCATGATGAGCCGATGCTCGCGCTCTCGCGGCGTCCGGCGTTGGATGGGACCTATGGCGATGTGCATTTCCATGGTCAGCCGCTCGCGCTGGTGGTGGCCGACAGCCGGGAGCAGGCGCGCCGCGCAGCGCGGTTGGCGCAGATCTCTTATGCTGAGGAGACGCCACTTCTGACCATCGCCGATGCGATGGCGGCGGGCAGCTTCATTGCGCCGCCCTATCGGATGGCGCGGGGCGACGCGGCGGCCGCCATCGCCGCGGCGCCGATGAAGCGCAAGGGCGGGCTGGCGATTGGCGGGCAGGAGCATTTCTATCTCGAAGGGCAGGTCAGCATCGCCTATCCCGGCGAAGATGAGGAGATGCGGGTTCTATCGTCAAACCAGCATCCGTCTGAGTGTCAGCAGGTCGTCGCCCGCGTGCTCGGAACGCCGCTGCACAGCGTGGTGATTGAGGCGCGTCGGCTCGGCGGCGCGTTTGGCGGCAAAGAAAGCCAGGCTAATCTGCCCGCGGCGGCGGCGGCGTTGGCGGCGCGCCTGTTAGGGCGTCCCGCTAAGCTGCGGCTGGACCGGGATGAGGATATGATCGTCACCGGCAAGCGGCATGAGTTCGAGATTGAGTATGAGGTCGGCTTTGACCTCAGCGGCAAAATCCTCGGGCTGCGGGTGGAGCAAAAAGCGCGTTGCGGCTGGTCGGCCGATCTGTCCAACGCGATCTGCGATCGGGCGATGTTCCACGCCGATAATTGCTATGCTTTGCCGGCGGTTGAGATCGTATCGCACCGATGCCGGACCAACACCGTTTCCAACACCGCCTTCCGCGGTTTTGGCGGACCGCAGGGCATGGTGGGCGCGGAGCATATGATTGAGCAGATCGCCGCCGCGCTCGGACTCGATCCGCTGCTGGTCCGCCGCCGGAACTTCTACGCGCCGCCCGCCATCGCCGCCCAGAGCCCGGCGGCGCAATCGACCACGCCGTATCATATGGTGGTCGAAGATTGCGTGATCGCTGAGATTGTCGATGAGCTTGCGCAGAGCGCGGCGTATGCGCGGCGTCGGGAGGAGATCGCCGCGTGGAACGATGCGAACCCGGTATTGAAGCGCGGCCTGTCTCTGACGCCGGTGAAGTTCGGCATCTCCTTCACCACCAGCTTTTTGAACCAGGCCGGCGCGTTGGCGCATCTCTATCAAGACGGCTCCATGATGTTGAATCATGGCGGGATCGAGATGGGGCAGGGGCTCTATCAGAAGGTCGCTCAGGTGGCGGCCAGCGAGCTCGGGCTGGATATCGGCAAGATCAAGATCACCGCGACGCGAACGGACAAGGTGCCGAACACGTCCGCCACCGCAGCGTCCTCGGGGTCTGATCTGAACGGCATGGCGGTGCGGGATGCGTGCCGACAGCTCAAGGAAAGGCTGACCCGATTTGCGGCGGAGAAATACGCGGTCGCGGAAGCCGACGTCGCCTTCTTGCCGAACCGCGTGCGGGTCGGGGCGCGGGAGATCGAGTTCGCGGCGCTGGTGAAGGAGGCCTATCTCGCCCGCATCCAGCTCTCCGCCGCCGGTTTCTATGCGACGCCGAAGATCCACTGGGATAAGGAGGCGGCGCAGGGGCGGCCGTTCTACTACTTCGCGTATGGCGCGGCGGTGTCGGAGGCGATTGTCGATACGCTGACCGGGGAGAATAAGATCCTGCGCGCCGATATCTTGCATGATGTCGGCAAATCGCTGAACCCGGCCCTGGATCTGGGGCAGATCGAGGGCGGCTATGTGCAGGGGATGGGGTGGTTGACGATGGAGGAGCTGTGGTGGAGCCCGGCGGGCGCGCTCAAAACCCATGCGCCGTCGACCTATAAAATCCCCTGCGCATCGGACCGTCCGGATCAGATGAACATCAAAATTTGGCCGAAGGGCGAGAATCGCGAGCTGACCATTCGCCGGTCAAAGGCGGTGGGCGAGCCGCCTTTGATGCTGGCGATCTCCGCATTCACGGCCATCGGCGAGGCCGTGCGCGCGGCGGGGGGCGACCGGTTCGCGCTCGATGCGCCCGCAACGCCGGAGCGGGTCCTCGCTGCGATCCAAGGCCGAGGGTGAGGGCGGATGAGAGCCGACGCGCTGAAACAGGCGGTGATCTGCGACGGGGCGGCGGTGCTGATCCTGGTGGTTGGCGCGGAGGGCTCGACGCCGCGGGAGGCCGGGGCCGCGATGGTGGTGTCCTGCAGCTGTATATTTGGAACCGTTGGCGGCGGCGCGGCGGAGGCGGATGCGGTTGCGATCGCCCAAGAGATGCTGGCGACGGCGGAGCGGCGGCGGGAGAAGCGATACGCGCTCGGGCCGGAGTTGGATCAATGCTGCGGCGGCGCCTTTTCCCTGGCCTTTCGCCGCTATGAGGTCGGAGAAGAGCTGACCCCGCCGTTGCTGCTTTGGCCCGGCGGGGCGACCTATGCGCCGCCTTGGCGCGCGCCATTGTTGGTCTATGGGGCGGGGCATGTCGGGCAGGCTGTCGTCCGCGCGCTGTCGCCGCTTGATTATGCGATCACCTGGGTCGACTCGCGCCTAGGGGCGTTCGACCATGGCTCAGCGGCGGAGATTGCGCGCGGGGTCGATACGCTCGCCACGCCCTTTCCTGAGGCCGCAGCGGAGGAAGCGCCGGCGCAGGCCTATCATCTGGTGCTGACCCACAGCCACGCCGAAGATCTTGAGATCGTCGACAGCGTGCTGGCCGGCGAGTTCGCTTTTCTGGGGCTGATCGGCTCCAAAACCAAGCGCGCGCTGTTTGAGCGGCGATTGCGGGAGCGGGGCCATCCGCAGGAGGCGATCGATCGGCTCTGCTGCCCGATCGGGGCGGCGCCGACGAAAGACAAACGTCCGGCGTCAATTGCGGTTTCGGTCGCCCTGCAAATGATGCTGCTGCGGGAAGCGGCGGGGCGGCGACTGTCGGAGGGCTGAAGATGACGCGCTATATCAGAGACATGGGAGGCTACGGGGCGGAGCCGCCGCATCCGCAATGGCCGGGCGGGGCGCGGATCGCGGTGCAGTTCGTGCTGAATTACGAAGAGGGCGGGGAGAATTGCCTGCTGCATGGCGATAGCGGCTCCGAGGCGTTTCTGTCCGAGATCGTGCCGGGCGAGCCCTGGCCGGGGCAGCGCCATTGGAACATGGAGACGATCTACGAATATGGCGCGCGCGCCGGGTTCTGGCGCGTGCGTCGGATCTTCGACGCGGCGGCGGTTCCCGTGACGGTGTATGGCGTCGCCACCGCCTTGGCCCGGAGCCCCGAGCAGGTTGCGGCGATGAAGGCGAGCGGGTGGGAGATCGCCAGCCACGGGCTGAAATGGATCGAGTATAAGGATTTCAGCCCGGAGGAGGAGCGCGCCCATATTCGTGAGGCGATCCGGCTGCATACCGAAGTGGTCGGCGCGCCGCCGCTGGGGTGGTATACGGGCCGATGCTCGAACAACACGATTGATCTGGCCGCGGAGGAAGGGGATTTCGCTTATTTCGCCGATAGTTACGCCGATGATCTGCCCTATTGGCGGCGTGCGGCGGGGCAGTGGCGGCTGATCACCCCTTATACGCTGGACGCGAACGACATGCGCTTCGCCAATGTGCAGGGGTTCAATTCGGGCGATCAGTTCTTCACCTATTTGAAGGACAGCTTCGACTGCCTGTACGCCGAAGGCGCGGCGGGGGCGCCGAAGATGCTGTCCATCGGGCTGCATTGCCGGCTTGTGGGGCGGCCGGGGCGGGCGGAGGCGCTGCGCCGCTTTATCGAGTATGCGCAGGGGCGCGAGAAAGTGTGGTTCGCGCGCCGGATCGACATTGCGAACCATTGGCGCGCGCATCATCCCGCGCCGACGGGGGCGGCGCCGCGCCCGTCCGAGATGAACCGGGAGGCGTTCGTCAGCGCCTATGGCGGGATCTTCGAGCATTCGCCTTGGATTGCGGAGCGCGCCTTCACCTATGAGCTGGGGCCGGCGCATGATTGCGCCGCCGGCGTGCATTCCGCCCTATGCCGCGCCTTCCGCGCAGCGACGGAGGCGGAGCGGCTGGGCGTGTTGCGGGCTCACCCGGATCTGGCCGGCAAGCTGGCCCAGGCGCGGCGATTGACGGCGGAGTCGACGGCGGAGCAAGCCTCCGCGGGGCTGGATGCGTTGACGGAGGAGGAGCGCGCCGCCTTCACGCAGCTCAACACCGATTATGTGGCGAAGTTCGGCTTCCCCTTCATCATCGCGGTGCGGGATCATGATAAGGCCGGGATCATGGCGGCCTTTCAACGGCGGTTGCAGCATGATCGGCCGAGCGAGTTCGCCGAAGCGTGCCGGCAGGTTGAGCGTATTGCGGAGCTGCGGCTGCAGGCGGAGCCGGGGTTTCGACCCTAAGCGTGCGCGGGGTGGTGTCTCGCCGCTGGCCAAGCGGGGCGGCGGCGGGTACTCCGAAGCGTGAGGCGGCGGCGAAGAAGGGGGGCGTGGCGTGGCGCAGGTGTTTCTTTCCTATACGCGGCGAGATCGGGAGCGGGTGCAGCCGCTGGTCACGGCGTTGCAGGCTCAGGGCTATGAGGTCTTTTGGGATTATGACCTGATCCCCGGCGAGAAATGGCGGGAGCGGCTGGATGAGGAGCTGGAGAAGGCGGAGGTGATCCTCGTCCTCTGGTCGAAAAAGAGCGTCGTGAGCTCCGAGGTGATCTTGGAGGCGGAGGTTGGCCGGCAGGCGGGCAAGCTGGCGCAGGTTCGGATCGATGCGGTTGAGCCGCCGGGGCGGTTTTTCTTTGTGCAATATGGTGATCTGACCGGCTGGCGGGGGGAGCGGACGGGCAAGGAATGGTTCGATCTCTGCGCCGGGCTCGACCGGATTGTTGGGGCGCCGGCGGCGCCGAAGGAAACGGTCTCAATCGCCCGCGCCGCGGATCAGATCCAGCAGGCGCTGCTCGCCTTCGGCTATCGGGACCGGATCATCCGGCTGCTGGATCGGGTGGAGCGGGTGGTCGACGGCGCGGCGCCGCCAGGCCAACGGGCGGTGTGGCGAAGCTTTACGCCCAATCTGCTTGATCTGACCCTGTTGCTGGCGCTGGCCTATCCGGCGCTTTCTTTCCTGATCCAGTTTGCGCTGCTGGGCGAAAGCGTCAGGCTCGGGCCGGTGACGCTGGCGGACGCGGCCAAAGCCGAGCCGTGGGCGCGGGCGGCAATTGGCGGAGTTGTCATCGGATTGTTGGCGGTGGTTCTCATACAACTGCGCCGGCGGCGCAGAGGTCGGTCCGAAGGCGCCGCCGGCGCAGTTGACCCTCTCGCATTCGCAGTCGCAGGCGCAGGCGCAGTCGCAGTCGCAGTCGCAGTCGCATTCGCATTCGCATTCACATTCACAGTCGCATTCGCAGTCGCACTCGCACTCGTAACAGCATTCGTATTCGCATTCGCAGGCGGACTCGCAGTCGCATTCGCAGGCGCATTCGCAGTCGCATTCGAATCCGCAGTCCAGACTGTCTCTATCCCAGTTCTGTTCGGCGCTTTCGTCTGCGTGGTCGGGCTCCGTTGGGCTGGCGACCGTATCGGCGCGCCGCTCTTGGCGCGGCTGACGATCGCCGCGTTGCTCGGCTGGGGCCTGTTCTGGGCGCTGGGCGTCTCCGACGGGCTGCGAGTCACCAAGGATCGAACAGCTGCGGAAACCGGCGCCGTGCTGCTGTTCATTGTTGTTCTCCCCCTCGCCAATGCGCTGTTTGACTTTCTCTCTATCGGCCTCACCCGGTGGCTGATGCGGCTGGGCGCTGCGGCAAAGCGGGGATGGACGATCCTGCTCGCCCTCTTCGATCTGTTCGCCGGCTTGGCGCTGTTTGTCGGGCTGGGGTGCGCCTCGATCTGGGCGATCCATATGCTGCGCGTCGGCGGGCCGGCGGGGCCGACATTGATCGATCTAAAAGCAGTGCTGCTGGATATCCAGGCCCAGCCCTGGAGCTATGGCTGGCTCTATTTCACCTATTTCTCCACCCTGATCCCGACCATGATCCACGCCTACGCCGCCATCGGCGCGCTGCTCGACTATCGCGCCGGCGGCGCCGCGCGCTATCTGGCGGCGAGATTGCCCGACGCGCCGGAGGCGGAGCGGGAGGCGATTGTCGATGAAGCGAAGCGGCGGATCTGGGCCGCCTCCCTCCTCGCCGCGCCGCTCGGCGTTCTGGCGGTGCTCGGCCTCGTCTTGGCGTTGTTCTGGGTCGGCGGCCCGATGCTGCTCGAGTTCTTTATCTGGTTCGCCGAACAGGTCGGCGCCTTTGACGGGCCGAGGCTGTAGCCGCCGACCCGCCGACCCGCCGGGCTCAAGGCTCCGGGCTCAGGGGTGATACCAGAAGGCGCTTTCGGCGAAGCGGTTCGCGGTCCACCAGGCGGAGCGGCCGGGGCTATATTTGAAATTACGCGATCCAGCCTGGCTTTGCAGCGGCCGGAGCACCTCCCCACTGCGCGTCCGCTTCGCCTTATGCCGGCCGATCTCCGGCGCGACGATGGCGACATGGCCCGAACGCCCCTCAATCTTGCGCCGCGCGATGATCAGCCCGACCGCGCCCTGGTTCGCCTTCGCCTGCAGCTCCGTCAATGAAACCGCGCGCACCCAGCCATGTTGCGGGCCGTAATCCGCCAGCCAGCGCAGCAGATCATTGGCGCGCATCTCGCGCACGGTCTTGCCATAGCGCGGCGCCGGAACTTTACCGTTGGCGATCTGCAGCAGCGCCGCATCCGTCCACCAGACGCGCGGGAAATAGACGCCGGCCAGCGCGCAATAATCATGCGCATAGATGTTGCAGAATGTGGCCCCGCGCCCAGGCTGATACCGCTCATGCGCGCCCTTTGCGACATCCAGATACTCGATGATCTGCGCCAGCTCGGCCCGCAGCTCCTCCGGCGTGTCGCCCGTCCGCGACGGCATGTCCGGTTCGTTCAGCGAATGGGCGCCGGCGATTGCCGTACGGGCGGTGAGGCTGCGCCGGGGGGGGAGATGAGCGGCGGGGAAATGCGCGACCCGCCAGGGCTCCGGCGTTGTGTCCGGCCGGGTCGTGATGTCCGGCTGGTGGGCGTCATCCGGCAGTTTCTTGAGGTACTGGATCGAGCAGAAGCCGCGATAGGCGCTGCCATCCAATTTAATCTCAACCTCCAGGAACCCATTCTGTTCGATGCCGTCAATCGCCTGCACAATCGAGCCGTCCGGCATTTGCGCGACAACATTGGCGTCCGGCGGCGTTGAGATCTTCGGTTCACTGCGCAGATTGAGCGGGCTCGTGACGGTCTCCACCTCATATTTCGGACCGCTCGCAGACTTGATCGTCTCAAGATTGAGGGAGGGGCTGCTTGGCTGGCGGATGAGGAACTTGGCGGAGGTGTAGCCGCGGAAAATTCGGCCGCTCAGTTCCACCTCAAGGCGGATAAAGCCGTCTTCCTCATTCCCGTCAAACGCCTGCACCTCCGTACCGTCCGGGATCTGCGCCAGCACATTGGCGTTGCTTGGTTTGGAGATCTTCGGCTCCTCGCGCAGATTCAGCGGGCTGGAGACAGTGTCGACCACGAATTTCGGGCCGTGCGCCAGGCGCGTATTATCGACGCCGACAATCGCGGTTCCAGGTTCGGCGATCGCGTCATTCGCGCCGGCGCCTGGCGCCGCGATCCCGCGCAGGGTGGCGAGATAGTCGAAGATATGCTCGCCATAATAGCGCTTGCCGTCAAAATGGCCCTGTTTCAGGCCCCGCCATTTGCGGTAGCGGCCGGTGTTATAGGTGATGGCGACGGTGCAAAACTCATTGTCCGTTATGTTGGCCTGCGCGTGGAGTTTCCGCTTGCGCAGGGCGGATGTGAGTTCTTCGAGCGCTTTCTTCAGCGTCTCGTCAAATCTCTCATAGCGTTTTTCCAAGAAATAATCGGGGTCTTCCTTGAAAAACTGCAGATCATACTGAAAGACGCCGAAGCCGCGGCAGAACTTATCTTCGTTCTTAAACGCAAAATTATAGCCCGGCACATGCGCCGCCATTGACAACAGCGCGGCGCGGGCGATGTCGAACATTTCCTGCCCGCGGGGCTTCGCGAGCAGCGCGCGCTTGTGTTTCGGAAACGCTCGGCGTCTTGGCGCGTCAAGCGTGTCGCCGCAGCAAAGCTTGACGATTTCATCTTTGGCGAGCCCCTTCTTGCGCAGCTGCGACCAGATATAGGCGGTCTCCTGGCAAGCGATGGCGATCAACATATCCGCGTCGAACGGCGAGCCTTGCACGGCCTGATTAATCTCGTCCCAGAAGGTTTCCTTGAACCAGATAATATCTGCTCGTCCGACCATTACGCTTCCCCTCATGCACCTGTGATTCGCCTTTATGGTAACATATCCCGTCTGAATTCACTTGTCTGAAGAGGTTGGCTCGGGGCGGCGGAGATCGAGTGAAGGTCGGTTTGGTCCATGACGGCCGCCGGCGTCAAATCGCGACGTCCCGCGCAGTTTGCAGGGAACTTGATCCGGAGTGACGAATATCGTGCTGGCGAAAAAATCGGATCGTGGAAAAGCCGACAATACAGATAAAATTGAATGTAATGCAGTGTTGTCTAGACTGTGTTTAGAATAATGCTTCGGTATATTTTAGCAAAAATTTGCAATAGTTAGTGAAATGTCAGCAAATCTCCCGCTTTGGGCCAGCTTGCAAGGACCGTACTGTGAATAATTTGAAAAAAAACAAGTCTAACCGTCTGTTGCTGGTCGAAGACTCGGTGTCCTTTTCCTATTGTATCAAGGCGAAGTTGGAAAAGGAGATCGATGCCGAAATTGTTCTGGCTCGAAGCTTGGCGGAGGCGCAGGACGCGATCCGGATATTTGAAGGGCAGTTTTTCCTGGCGTTGTTGGATTTGACGCTGCCGGACTCGGCGGACGGTGAAATTGTGTCGCTCGCAACCGAACATGGCATTGCGTCGGTCGTCTTCACCGGCTCCTACTCGGACGATCTGCGAGACCGGATGTTTGAGCTGGGCGCGATTGAATATTTGATCAAAGACAATCCCAACAGCCTAAATTACGTGGTGTCGATGGTGCGCCGACTGCGCGCCAATACGCAAACGCAAGCACTCGTGGTCGATGACTCGAAAACCTCCCGCCTTCAAATTGTTGAATTATTGAAAAAATATCAGTTTCAAATATTGGAGGCGGCAAATGGCGTTGATGCGTTGCGCGTTCTGGATCAAAATAAGAATATCCAGCTGGTAGTGACTGATTTCAACATGCCCCAAATGAATGGGTGTGAGCTTACGAAGGCAATCCGTATGAAATACGGGCCAGAGCGCCTGGCGATTATCGGCCTTTCCGCCCAAGGATGCGGGCCGCTATCTGCAAAGTTTCTAAAATACGGCGCCAATGACTTTCTGAATAAGCCCTTCTTACAGGAAGAATTTTTCTGCCGCCTGACCCAAAATATGGACAGGCTCGACTCGCTGCGTGCGCTGACTGAAGCGGCGATGCGCGACTATCTGACGGGGTTGTTCAACCGGCGGCATTTCTTTGAGATTGTCAACACGCGGTTCGCCCGTGCGGAGGAGGGAGAGTTCCAATGCACAATTGCAATGGTGGATCTCGACCATTTCAAAGACATCAATGACTCGCACGGACATATCGTCGGCGACAAGGCGATCCAGCATGTCGCTCGAATCATTGCGGATGAGTTCGGCGGCGAAACGGATATCGTCGCACGTGTCGGCGGTGAGGAATTTTGCATATTCCTGCAAGGTGTTGATCAGCAAAACGCCGATTTCATGCTCGAAGAACTGCGTCGTCGGATTGAAGTCACGCCGTTTGAGCACAAGGATGAAGAGATCGCGGTCACCGCGTCGATTGGCGTGATGAGCGCGTGTGACGTGCCGCCCGCCGCGATGGTGGATGAGGCTGATCGCGCGCTCTACACGGCAAAACGCGGCGGCCGTAATCAGGTCGTCTTCGCGCGTGGCGAAGCGTTTGGTCAGGAAAGCGTCGGGCTCGGGGCCTGAGATCGCCGCGCGCCGGGATGGCGCGCAGTGCAACAAAGCCCTTGATGCGATGCGAAGAAACATGCCTCCTGAGCGGGTTAGCCCTAGCCGCCGCAACGGAGCCTGAGTTCAATGAGTACGCGCATCGCCGTAATTGATCCGGATCGCGATCGCGCCCTCACAATTGTCGACGGGCTGCGCGCGGCGGGCGATTATGAGATCCATGTATTAGGAGACGAAACCGGCGTCGCCAAGAAGTTGGCGGCGATTGATCCGGATATCGTGCTCATTGACCTCGCCAGCCCCAATCGCGACACGCTTGAATCGCTCGCCCGCGCGGCTAGCCCGCTCGATCGGCCGGTGGCGATGTTTGTGGATCAGTCCGACGATGCAATGATCCGTTCCGCAATTGAGGCGGGAGTGAGCGCTTACGTGGTCGACGGGTTGCGGCCCGACCGGATCAAGCCGGTGCTTGCCGCTGCGATGGCTCGGTTTCATTCCGTCGCGCGTTTGCGGGCGGAGCTGGACGCGACGAAGGCGGCGTTGGCTGAGCGGAAGATCATCGACCGGGCCAAGGGCATTCTGATGAAGTCGAAGGGCTGCGATGAAGATGAAGCCTATGCGATGATGCGCAAGGTGGCGATGGATCAGAACCGAAAGCTTGCGGAGATCGCGCAAGCGATCGTGACAGCGGCGGAGATCATGGGATGAGCCGGCGGCGCGATCATGAGCATTTCACCTGCGGTTTCATTCCTCTAACGGATTGCGCGACGCTGGCGGCGGCGCATGAGTTTGGATTTGCGGCCGAAGAGGGCGTCGCCCTTGAGCTTGTGCGCGAGACGTCCTGGTCCAATATTCGCGATAAAATGGCGGTTGGGCTGTTTGATGTGGCGCACATGCTCGCGCCAATGCCGATTGCGATGTCGCTTGGGCTTTCCTCGTTTCCAGCCAGGGTCGCGGCCCCGTTCGTATTGTCCGTGAATGGCAACATGATCGGGGTGTCGAGCCATATCGCCAAACGGTTGGCGGCGGCGGATCGTCTTTTGGGTCTCGACGCCGCCGCTGCGGCGGAGGCGCTGCGGTCGGCGCTGGATGGCGCGCCGCTGCGCATTGGCGCGCCGTGGACATTCTCCATGCATACGCTGCTGGTCGAGTATTGGCTGAGCGCATCTGGTTTCGACCTTGAGGCGCAGACGAGCACCAGCGTGGTGCCGCCCGCTTTCATGACGGAGGCACTGGCCGCGGGCGAGCTTGATCTGTTCTGTGTGGGCGAGCCTTGGGGCTCGATGGCTGTGGAGCATGGGGCCGGCTCGATTCTTCTTCCAGCGACGGAGATTTGGGCGTTTGCGCCGGAAAAGGTGCTCGGTGTGCGGGAGGCGGAGCTGGATGCGCGGCCGGACGCGGTGGAGGCGTTGATCCGCGCCCTTTATCGCGCGGCGCGCTGGGCGGCGAAGTCCGAGCATCGTGGAGCGGTTGCGGAAATGCTGACGCGCGCCGGCTATGTCGATGCGCCGACTGAAGTTGTTGAGCGGGCGTTGCGCGGCGCTATTTTCGCAACCCCTGGCGGCGATGGCCGGCATGCGCCACGCATGATTGAGCTGTTTGACGGCGCGGCGACCTTTCCGTGGCGGAGCCAGGCGCAGTGGATTGCCTGGGCGCTGGGGCGCCGCCGCGGTGTGGATGGGCTGTCGAGCGCAGCGGCGGCGGCCGTGTGGCGCCCGGACATATATCGTCGGGCGCTTGAGCGCGTCGGCGCACCGATGCCGACGGCCTCCTCAAAGCTTGAGGGATCGCTCGCCGAGGCGACGGAGGTCGGCGCGGTTGGCGGTTCATTGGTGCTGGGGCCGGACCGGTTCTTCGACGGCGCGATTTTCGAGCCGCGCGACGGGGTTCGCTGATCACGCGGAACCGAGTCGGGATCAAGAAAATCGTTGGGATCTTCGCGCGGAAGCGCCGTCGCGCCGCGTGACGGGGGCGGTCGAGAGCCTCGCTTGTCCCGAAACGCCGCCTTCCTGAGCTGCAAGTGCCTGAGTCGCAGGCTTTGCGTGGCTGTATCTGATTAATTTTTGTGCGTTATTAGATTTTGTGCGAATTTTGTGCGTTTAAGGGGTTGCGGCCCTGACGATCTGCGGGCAGTTTGTGCATGTGCGAAGCCAATGGGGGCGACGCGCAGACCTTGGGCTCAAGTTGGGCCATCTCAGAGTAACGCAGCTCGATTGGCGAACGGATTCTCCGCGGAGAAGGCGTGCGCGATCGAGCTTTTTTGTATTTCGCGGATGTTTTTCCGCGCCGCTAGTTTGGAGGTCCTATGTCCTCGCAGAAGTTCGGGTCGCGCAAAGGCGCTCTGCTTGGCTCCGCAGCGAAAATTTCGCGCCGCAGCATGATGACGGGCGCCGCAACGGCGTTGGCCGTCGGCAGTCTGCTGCGTCCACGCGGCGCGCGCGCCGAAGCGCTCGACGTCGAAAAAGATACGCTGACCTTCGGTTTCATCAAGCTGACCGATATGGCGCCGCTCGCTGTGGCGTTGGAGCTGGGCTACTTCGAAGAAGAAGGTCTGGAAGTCACTCTCGAGGCGCAGGCGAACTGGAAAGTCCTTCTCGACGGCGTGATCGACGGCCGCCTGGATGGCGCGCACATGTTGGCCGGTCAGCCGCTCGCCGCAACCATCGGTTTTGGCACCGAAGCGCACATCATCACGCCATTCTCGATGGATCTGAACGGCAACGGCATCACTGTCTCCAACGAAATCTGGGAGCAGATGAAGCCGGGCATTCCGAAGATGGCTGACGGCCGTCCGGTGCACCCGATCGGGGCTGAGTATCTGAAGCCGGTTGTCGACAAGTACCGCGCCGAAGGCAAGCCGTTCAACATGGGCATGGTTTTCCCGGTTTCGACGCACAATTATGAGCTGCGCTACTGGCTTGCCGCCGGCGGCCTGAAGCCCGGCTACTATTCGCCTGAGAACGTAACCGGCCAAATCGATGCGGAAGTTCTGCTGTCCGTAACGCCGCCGCCGCAAATGCCGTCGACCATGGAAGCCGGAACCATCTATGGCTACTGCGTCGGCGAGCCATGGAACCAGCAGGCCGTGTTCAAAGGCATCGGCGTTCCGGTCATCACCGACTACGAAATCTGGAAGAACAACCCAGAGAAAGTCTTCGGCATCACCAAGAAGTTTGCTGATGAAAACCCGAACACCACTCTGGCTCTGACCAAAGCGTTGATCCGCGCGGCGATCTGGCTGGATGAGAAAGACAACGCCAACCGTAAGAAGGCGGTCGAGATCCTGTCGCGTTCGGAATATGTCGGCGCCGATTACGACGTCATCGCAAACTCGATGACCGGCACTTTCGAATACGAAAAGGGCGACAAGCGCGACGTTCCGGACTTCAACGTGTTCTTCCGCTACTTCGCAACCTACCCCTACGCATCAGACGCCGTCTGGTATCTGACCCAGATGCGCCGCTGGGGGCAGATTGCCGAGCAGAAGCCGGACAGCTGGTACGACGAAGTCGCGAAGAAGGTGTATCGCCCGGACATCTACCTTAAGGCCGCAAAGCTGCTGGTCGACGAGGGTAATGCGCCAAAAGACGGTTTCCCATGGGACACCGACGGCTACCGCGCGCCGCAAACCGAGTTCATCGACAAGATCACCTTCGATGGCCGTAAGCCAAACGCGTATATCGACAGCTTCCCGATCGGCCTGAAAGGCGCGCAGAAGGTCGGCGCTGAAGGCGTCATCGACGGCTAAGTCGAGCAACCAGCGCTCCGGCGGCGGCGCCGTCGGAGCTCCACCCTTTTTCTTACGGAGAGAGCTCGATGGCGATCGCATCTGATCCAACGCCGGCAGGCGAGTCGGCGACTATCGACGCGGAGAAGGCGGCGCGCCACGAGCGCCGCTTCGCCCGCATCGGCAAAGTCACCAAGGCCCTTGATCTTATCGGCCTGTCATTTCTGGGCCCGATCATTCGCATCGCCGCTGGCGACAGCGTAAAGCAGAATGGACGCGACCTTTGGCGCCTGGTAGGCGCGCCGCTGTTGGCGATTGTCGCATTCCTCGCGCTATGGGCTTACAGCGCGCCGATGGTTAAAACCTCGCTTGGCGCGATCCCTGGCCCGTCCCAGGTCTGGGAAGCGGCGAAAACGCTGCATGACGATCATGTACGCGAGCAAGACAAGATCGCGAAAAAGTACGAGCGGCAAGAAAAGCGCAACGCCAAGTATGTTGAGCAAGGTAAGCCTGAGAAGGTGAAATGGCGGACCTACACGCCGCGGCCGACCTTCTACAGCCAGATCTGGACGTCGATTCAGACCGTGTTCATGGGCTTCTTGATCGCGACCGCGTTCGCTGTTCCCATCGGCATTCTCTGCGGTCTCTCCGCATCGTTCCAAGCGGCGATGAACCCGCTGATTCAAGTGTTTAAGCCGGTTTCGCCGCTCGCTTGGCTGCCGATCGTGACGATGATCGTGTCCGCAACCTATGTCGTGAGCGATGACAGCTGGTTCACCAAGGCGTTCATCACCTCGGCCGTCACCGTCACCCTGTGTTCGCTGTGGCCAACTCTGATCAACACCGCCCTCGGCGTGGCGTCGATCGATAAAGATCTGGTGAATGTTGGCCGCGTGCTGAAGCTCTCCACCGCCACGAAGGTCACCAAGCTGATCCTGCCTTCCGCGCTGCCGTTGATCTTCACCGGCCTGCGGCTGTCGCTCGGCGTCGGCTGGATGGTGCTGATCGCAGCGGAAATGCTCGCGCAGAACCCAGGCCTCGGCAAATTCGTTTGGGACGAGTTCCAGAACGGTTCAAGCCAGTCGCTGGCGAAAATCATGGTCGCAGTTCTGACGATCGGCATCATCGGTCTGCTTTTGGATCGGACGATGTACGCGATCCAGGCGGCGTTCACCTACTCAGCCAAACGCTAAGGAGGCGACGGAATGGGGTTCTTCAACCAACTTTTCGGCAGTCTGTTCAAAAAGCCTGACGCGCCTGCGCTGACGGCTGAGCAAATCGATCAGATCCAAGCCAGTTTCGCAAAAGTGCAGCCGATCGCCGGGATCGCAGCGGAGATCTTTTACGCAAGGCTGTTCACCATCGCGCCGGAAGTTCAGCCGCTGTTCAAGGGCGAGCCGGGGTCGCCGGAGATGGCGGAGCAGGGCAAAAAGCTGATGGCGACGCTCGCTGTTGTCGTCAACGGGCTAAAGGACCTGGATGCGATTGCGCCAACCGCCGCGGCGCTGGCCCAGCGGCATGTCGAGTACGGCGTCAAGCCGGAACATTATGACAAGGTCGGCGAAGCGCTTCTTTTCACGCTCGAAAAGGGCTTGGGCGACGCTTTCACGCCTGAGCTGAAGGCGGGCTGGGCCTCTGCGTACGGTGTTCTCGCCGGCGCGATGATCTCCGCCGCCTATCCTGGCTACCGTCGGAAGGCCGCCTAGCGCCGCCGCCATCATGCTGCGCTCCCCGGCCATGTCCGGGGAGAGTGCGCAGCCCAACAGATGAGGCTCAGATGAGCATCCTCGAATATAAATCGGTCTCTAAAAGCTTTGGGGCGGGTGATCGTCGCGAGGACATTCTTGCAGACATCAATCTCGCGATCGAACCGGGCGAATTCGTTGCTCTGGTGGGCTTTTCGGGTTCGGGCAAAACCACCTTGATCAACCTGGCCGCCGGTTTGGAAAAGCCGACCGATGGCGAGGTTCTGTTCAAGGGCGCGAAAATCACGGAGCCGGACCCGGCGCGGGCGCTGGTGTTCCAGAGCTATTCCCTGATGCCGTGGCTCACAGTGAACGGCAATGTGCGCCTGGCGGTGGATGCGACATTCCCGCGGGCGAGCGCCAAGGAGCGCGAGGAGCGGGTTGCGAAATATGTGAGTATGGTCGGGCTGGGCCATGCGACGGACCGGCGTCCGGCGGAGCTGTCCGGCGGTATGCGTCAGCGCGTGTCGGTCGCCCGCGCCCTGGCGATGGACCCTGAGCTGCTGCTGCTCGACGAGCCGTTGTCGGCGCTCGACGCGTTGACCCGCTCGAAGCTGCAGGATGAATTCGCCGACATCTGCGCGCGCGAGAAAAAGACCATCGTTCTGATCACCAACGATGTGGATGAAGCGGTTCTGTTGGCGGACCGGATCATCCCGCTAAACCCGGGGCCGAGGGCGACGTTGGGGCCGGAATTCATCGTCAATCTGCCAAAGCCGCGTGATCGCGCTGCGCTCAACCACTCTGAAGAGTTTAAGCGGCTGCGGGCGGACATTACGAAGTATTTGATGGAGGTCGGCATCGAGGCGAAAGCGGCGGCGGATAGCGGCCGGACGCTGCCGGACGTCACGCCGCTGCACTCCCTGCCCGGCGCGTATCGAAAAGCGGCGGTTCCAGCGTCGCCGCGCGAAGATCGCTATTTGCAATTCAGCCAGTTGAAGAAGGTCTACCCGACGCCGAAGGGGCCGCTGACGGTTCTGGAAGACTTCAATCTAACGTTGCAAAAGGGCGAGTTCATCACCCTGATCGGCCATTCCGGCTGCGGCAAGTCGACCGCGCTGACCATGGCGGCGGGGCTGAACGAGATTTCCGGCGGCGCGATTGTTTTGGACGGCAAGCACGTCGCGGGCGCAGACCCTGAGCGGGCGGTCGTCTTCCAGGCGCCTTCCTTGTTCCCATGGCTGACGGCGAAGGAGAATGTCGCGATTGGTGTTGATCGCGTCTATCCGAAGGCGACCCAGGCGGAGCGGCAGGAAGTTGTTGAGTATTATCTGGAGCGTGTTGGCCTGGCCGATGCGATGGATAAGCCGGCCTCCGATCTTTCCAACGGCATGCAACAGCGGGTCGGCATTGCGCGGGCCTTTGCGCTGAGCCCGAAGCTGCTGCTGCTCGATGAGCCGTTCGGCATGCTGGACAGCCTGACGCGCTGGGAGCTGCAGGAAGTTCTGATGGAGGTCTGGTCGCGCACCAAGGTGACGGCGATCTGCGTGACGCACGATGTCGATGAGGCGATCTTGCTCGCCGACCGCTGCGTGATGATGACCAACGGCCCAAACGCAACCATCGGCAATATCATGGACGTCAAACTCCCGCGTCCGCGCACCCGAAAAGAGCTGCTTGAGCACGAAGATTACTACGAATATCGCGAAGAACTGCTCGAGTTCCTGGAAGCCTATGAAGGTGGCGCCCGGCCTAAAGCCGGAAAATGGCGCAAGGAGGCCGCGTAATGGCCCAGAAGCTGATTGTAATCGGCGCCGGGATGGCGGCCGGGCGACTGCTCGAGGAGATATTCGACCGAGAGCCCGGGGCGTATGACGTGACTCTGTTCAACGCGGAGCCGCGCGGCGTCTACAACCGGATCATGCTGTCGCCGGTTCTCGCGGGAGACACGACCTACGAGGAAATCGTTACGCAGGACGATGCTTGGTACGCCAAGCACGGCGTGAAGACGCATTTTGGCTGCGCTGTCACGGCGGTGGATCCGACGGCGAAGACGGTGACCGACGCCAAGGGCGGCGTGCACACCTATGACAAGCTGATTGTCGCAACTGGCTCCAATCCGTTCATCATTCCGGTTCCCGGTCATGACCTTCCAGGCGTCGTGGCGTACCGCGATCTGGAAGACACCGAAGCGATGGCGAAGTTGGCTAAAACGCCCAACGCCAAAGCGGTGGTGATTGGCGGCGGCTTGCTGGGGCTGGAAGCTGCCGCCGGTATGCGCATTCACGGCGCCGAAGTGACAGTGCTTCATCTGATGCCGACATTGATGGAGCGTCAGCTCGATGAAGCCGCAGGATCGCTTCTGCGCCGTTCGCTGGAGGAAAAGGGCGTCAAGGTTCTGACCGGCGCCAACACCGAAGCAGTGATGGGCGATGCGGAAACGGGCGTCACGGGCGTGCGCTTGAAGGATGGAACCGAGATACCGGCGGATCTGGTGTGTATGGCGGTGGGCATTCGCCCAAACGCCGGGCTGGGCAAAGAGATCGGTCTTGAGATCAATCGCGGCGTCATCGTTGATGATCAGATGCGCACCTCGCTGCCGGACATCTACGCGGTGGGCGAATGTGTTGAGCATCGTGGTCAAGTCTACGGCCTGGTCGCGCCCCTATACGAGATGGCGAAAGTGCTCGCGGCTCATCTGACGGGTGACGCTGAAGCGGCCTATGTCGGCTCGGTCACCTCGACCAAGCTGAAGGTCACCGGCTGCGACGTGTTCTCGGCCGGCGATTTCGCTGAGGGCGAGGGGCGTGAGGAGATCGTGTTCCGCGACGCCGCCAAGGGCGTCTACAAACGGATCGTGCTGGAGAACGACAAGATCGTCGGCGCGGTGATGTTTGGCGACACGGCGGACGGCTCCTACTTCTTCCAACTGCTCAAAGACGGATCGGATGTTTCGGACATTCGAGAGACTCTGATCTTTGGCCCAGCTTTCGCGAACGGATCCTCGCTGGACCCTATGGCGGCCGTTGCAGCCTTGCCCGATGAGGCGGAGATCTGCGGTTGTAACGGCGTATGCAAGGGCGCGATCGTTGAGGCGATCACGTCGAAAGGTCTCACGACGCTTGGCGAAGTTCAGGCGCACACCAAAGCATCCTCGTCCTGCGGCACATGCGCCGGTTTGGTCGAGCAAGTCATGGCGCTGACGCTCGGCGATGGGTTCGAGAAGAAGACGGTTCAGCCGATGTGCGGCTGCACCGACCTGACGCATATGGATGTCCGGCGGCTGATCCGCGCGAAGCAGCTCACATCCATTCCGGATGTGCTGCAGGCGCTGGAATGGAAGACGTCCTGCGGCTGCGCGAAATGCCGGCCGGCGCTGAACTACTATCTGCTCGCCGAGTGGCCGGGCGATGCGGTCGATGACAACCAGTCGCGCTTCATCAATGAGCGGGTGCACGCGAATATTCAGAAGGACGGCACCTATTCGGTCGTGCCGCGGATGTGGGGCGGCATGACGTCGGCCGATGAGCTGCGCGCGATCGCGGATGTCGTTGATAAATATGACATCCCCTCGGTGAAGGTGACGGGTGGCCAGCGGATCGACATGCTGGGCGTGAAGAAAGAAGACCTGCCCGCGGTATGGGACGATCTGGGCAAGGCGGGTTTCGTCTCCGGACACGCCTACGCCAAAGGTCTGCGCACAGTGAAGACCTGCGTCGGCAAAGATTGGTGCCGCTTCGGCACCCAGGACAGTACAGGCCTCGGCATTCAGCTTGAAAAACGCCTCTGGGGCTCCTGGACGCCGGCGAAGGTGAAACTTGCGGTTTCAGGCTGTCCTCGCAACTGCGCCGAAGCGACGTGCAAGGATATCGGCGTCGTCTGCGTGGACTCGGGCTATGAGATCTCGTTCGCCGGCGCCGCCGGGCTCGATGTCAAAGAGACCGAGATGCTGTGCAAGGTTGAGACGGAGGCGCAGGTCTTCGAGCATGTCGAGGCGTTGCTGCAGCTCTACCGCGAAGAAGCTCAGTATCTGCACCGGATGTATAAGTGGCTGGCGCAGGTCGGCATGGAGCATATCCAGCAGCGGGTTGTGCAAGACGCCGAGAGCCGCAAGGCGTTGGCGGGTCGGTTCCATTTCTCGCAGTCAATCTTCCAGCGCGATCCGTGGGCCGAGCGGGCCAAGGGCGCTGTGGATGGTCATGAGTTCAAGCCGATGGCTGATGTCGCGTAAGGAAAGTCCATATGTTCGAACTGTTTAGTTCAAGTTGGATCGATGTTGGCGCGGTCGAGGACGTCCCGGTTCGCGGCGCGCGGGTGGTTAAAACCCCTCTTGGTTGCGTCGCAGTGTTCCGCACCGCGGACAACGAAGTCTTCGCGCTTGAAGATCGATGCCCGCATAAGGGCGGCCCGTTGAGCCAGGGCATCGTTCATGGCGCATCGGTGACCTGTCCCCTGCACAACTGGGTGATCTCGCTACAGACTGGCGAGGTCGAGGGACCGGATGAGGGGCGGACGACGTCGATCCCGTCAAAAATCCAGAGCGGCCGCATTCTGCTTAGCCGTGCGGCGCTTGCGGCGCGGAACGCCGCCTGATCCCACGCGCGCGCCGCGGTGGGCGCGCGCCACGACGCCTCCGGCGCGTGTCGCCGGCAGCCGGTCGCCGTTTTCTGCCAAAGGCGGCCGCTCCCTTCTGACCAGATTGGCCGCTCGCCTATTCGTGGAGCTCGCTCATGACCGCATGTAAGACCACTTGCCCCTATTGCGGCGTCGGGTGCGGCGTTCTCGCGACGCCGGATGGACGCGGCGGCGTTGGGATTAAGGGCGATGAGACGCATCCGGCGAATGAAGGCCGCTTATGCGTAAAGGGTACGATGCTCGGCGATACCGTGGATTTGGACGGGCGTCTGACCCAGCCGAAGCTGCATGGCCGCGATGTTTCATGGGATGTCGCGATTGCCGAGACGGCCCGGCAGTTCGCAAAGGTCATCCGCGATCATGGGCCGGACAGCGTCGCCTTATATGTGTCGGGCCAGCTGTTGACCGAAGATTACTACGTCGCCAACAAGCTGATGAAGGGCTTCATTGGCTCGGCGAATATCGACACGAACTCACGTCTTTGCATGGCGTCGTCGGTGGCGGGCCATAAGCGCGCTTTTGGCGCCGATGTCGTGCCTGGCTGCTATGATGATTTCGAGGAGGCGGACGCCATCGTTCTGGTGGGCTCGAACCTCGCCTGGTGCCACCCGGTGCTGCATCAGCGGATTGCGGCAGTGAAGAAGGCGCGGCCGGCGCTGAGGATCGTGAATATCGATCCACGGCGAACTGCGACGTCGGAATTCGCCGACATCCATCTGGGCGTCAAGCCGGGCGCGGACGTCGCGCTCTTCAACGGGCTGCTCAGCTATCTGAGCGCAACCGGACGCGGGAACCACAGCTATATCACCAACTATGTCGATTGCGCGCGGGCGACGCTGGAGGCGGCGGGGCCGTTTGACCTGAAAGCGGCGGCGGATGCGACGGGGATCGATCAAGCTGAGCTGATGCAATTCTATGAGCTGTGGGCCGGAACCGAACGGGTGGTCACGATCTACAGCCAGGGCGTCAACCAGTGGTCGTCCGGCACCGACAAGGTCAATTCGATCCTGAACTGTCACCTCTATACCGGCCGCATCGGCAAGCCTGGGGCGGGGCCGTTCTCCGTAACCGGGCAGCCGAACGCTATGGGCGGCAGAGAGGTGGGCGGCTTGGCCAACATGTTGGCGGCGCATATGGATTTGGGCGACGCGGCGGATCGCGCACGCGTGCAGCGCTTCTGGGGCTCGCCGCGGATGGCGACGCGGCCAGGGCTGAAGGCGGTGGATCTGTTCCACGCGCTGGAGCGTGGCGACATCAAAGCGCTGTGGGTGATGGCGACCAATCCGGCGGTCAGCCTGCCCGAAGCGGATCGGGTGCGCGCGGCGCTGGCGCGATCTGACCGGTTCCTGGTGGTTTCGGACATCATGGCGGCCACCGACACCACCCATGGCGCCGATTTACTGCTGCCGGCGACTGGATGGGGGGAGAAGGACGGCACGGTCACCAATTCGGAGCGGATGATCTCGCGGCAGCGGCCGTTCCTCCCGGCGCCGGGCGCGGCGCGCCATGATTGGCGCATTATGTCCGACGTCGCCAAAGCGCTCGGCCGGGAGCTGGGCGAAGATTGGGACGCCGCCTTCGCATATAAAGCGCCAGCGGATGTGTTTCGGGAGCATGCCGCGCTTTCGGGCTATGAAAATTCCGGCGCGCGCGCCTTTGATATTTCAGCCTACGAAACGGTCTCGAACCAAACGTATGAGGCGATGCCGCCTTTCCGTTGGCCGCTCCGCAAAAATACGCCTATCGCCCGGACGCGCTTTTTCGCCGATGGCGGCTTCTATCATCCCAACGGCCGTGCTCGCATGGCGCCGGTCACGCCGCGCGCCACCGGGGAGGCGCTTACGCCGGAGCGGCCGTTTATCCTCAACACCGGACGGGTGCGCGACCAGTGGCACACGATGACCCGCACCGCGAAATCCGCCAAGCTCTCGCAGCATATCGCGGAACCCTATTTGGAGATGAACCCCGAGGACGCGCAGGCGCTTGGGATTGAAGACGCTGCTTTGGCGCGGATCGAGAGCGCGCATGGCGCGATGATCGCCCGCGCTCAGATTACCGATCGGCAGCGCCGCGGCTCCGTTTTTGCGCCGATGCATTGGACCGGCGCGACAGCGAGCCTCGGGCGGGTGGACGCGTTGGCCGCGCCGGTGGTTGACCCTGTTTCAGGCCAGCCCGAGACAAAGCGCAATGCGGTCTCCGTCGCCGCATGGCCGGCGCGTTGGTACGGTTTTGCGGTGTCGGCTGAAGAGCCGGATTTAGATTTCGGCTACTGGGCCAAAGCCCGGACGGCGAGCGGCTGGCGGGTTGAGATGGCGGATCTCGCCCCGCTCGCGGAGCCGGACATGCTGGCGCAGCGACTGCTGAACCCAACGCTGAATCCGGCTGTTGCGCTGTCCGCTTATCAAGATCCGATGCGCAAGCGCTGGCGTTTTGCCGCCTTCCGGGGTGATGAGCCGGTTGGCGTGCTGTTCCTTGCGCCGGAGCCGGTCGCGGCGGCGCGCGACTGGTTGATCCGGTCGGTCGAGCAGGGCGGCGTCGATCGCTTCCGGTTGCTTGCCGGTCGATCTGGCGCGGCGACGGCGGATGAGGGGCCGGTCGTCTGTGTTTGCCACAATGTTGGCGCGAAGAAAATTGCGCGGGCGATTGATGCTGGCGCGGCCACCGTCGACGCGGTCGGGGAGGCCTGCGTGGCGGGAACGAATTGCGGGTCGTGCCGGCCTGAAATTGCGACCCTTATCGCCGCTCGACGGGCCGCGCCCAAAGTCGCCGCTGAATAAGAGAGGAGCCGTGAGATGAAAAGCTTCCCAATGTTCATCGACGTCGCAAACAAAAAGGTGGCGGTGTTCGGCGGCGGCGAGCAGGCGGCGCAGAAAACACGTCTGCTGCTCAAGACGGAGGCCAAGCCGTTGCTGGTCGCCGACATATTGAATGATGAGCTGTCGGGCGTCGTGGCTCAAGGGCGGGCGGAGCATGCGCCGATGGCGAGCTGGGCGCAGGCGGTGCAAGGGGCGCGCTTCGCTTTCATCGCCAGCGGATGCGCCGGCGCGGACGCGGCGGCGGCGGCGATTGCGAAGGGTTGCGGCGTGATGACCAATGTCGTCGATCGTCCGGAGCTATGCGATTTGACCACGCCGGCGATCGTGGATCGGGATCCCGTCGTCGTGGCGATCGGCACGGAAGGCGCTGCGCCAGTGCTTGCGCGCGGTGTGAAAACACGGATTGAGCAGCTTTTAGAGCCGAGATTGGGCGATCTTGCCGCCTATGCCGGCCGGATCCGCGCCGCCGTCGCGCAGAAAGTGCCGCGCGCGCGGCATCGGGCCTTTTGGGCCTGGGTATTTGGCGGAGCGCCTCGGCGCGCCTTCGCCAAGGGGGAGGAGGACGCGGCGACCCGCTTGATCGCTGAGGCGGTCGAGAAGGGCGGTGAGATCGTGGCCTCCAACGGGCTGGTGAGCTTGGTCGGCGCGGGGCCAGGCTCACCAGATCTTCTTACCCTACGGGCCGTTCAGCGGCTGCAGGAAGCGGATGTGATCTATTACGACCGCTTGGTTGATGAGCGGGTGCTGGAGCTCGCGCGTCGTGACGCGGAGCGGATTTATGTCGGCAAGAAGCCGGGCGCGCACTCCTGGCCGCAGGCGCGGATCTCGCGCGCGATTGCGGCGGAGGGCGAGGCGGGCAAGCGCGTTGTTCGCCTGAAATGCGGCGATCCGCTCGTCTTTGGGCGCGCGGCCGAGGAGGCTGAAGCGTTGGAGGCGGCCGGCGTCGCGTGGGAAGTCATTCCTGGCGTCACCGCTGCGAGCGCCGCTGCGGCTGAAGCAAAGTTTTTCCCGACCGAACGCGGCGTTTCCCGCAGCATGACCTATGCGACCGGGATGGGCGCGGACGGCAAGCTGCCTGCCGATATTGTCGACACGCTACGGCCGGGCGGGACGACGGTCTTCTATATGTGCGTTGCGACGAGCCCGCGGATTGTCGCCGAATTGCTGGCGGCTGGCGCCCCGGCGGCCTGTGAGGCGCTGGTTGCAGAAGCGGCGGAGACCCCTCGTCGGCGTTTCCGTCGGACCACTTTGGGCGCGTTGGAGGAGCAGCTGTGGGGCGACGAAATTAAGAGCCCGGCGGTCGTATTTATTCGTTGGCCGTCGAAACTGGCCGCGGCGGAACGGAAGCCGGCGTTGGCGCGGGCGATCGGCTAGGGTGCGAACTCCTAAATCTGGCCGAGCCAGCGTCCGGCAGGCGGCTTTGGCGGGGCTGCGCCGCCCCCCCCTCGTTATTGCAGCTCGAGGCGGCGGTTCCCGCGCTATTCCCCCGCGGTTGGGACGAGGAGAAGGGCGCGGAAGTCGTTCACGTTTGTGAGGGTTGGTCCCGTCACCAGCTGATCGCCCAGCGCCTCAAAAAAGCGGTGGCTGTCATTCGCGGCGATGGCGGCGCGGGCCTTTTCGGCGCCGCCGCAGCGTTGCAGCGTATCGGGAAACACCAGCGCGCCGGCGACGTCGGCGGCGCCGTCCACCCCATCTGTATCGCCCGCGAGCGCGTAGATCCCATCACGCGCCTTCAACGCCAGCGCTAGGGCGAGGGCGTATTCCGCATTTGGACCGCCAACCCCATCTCCGCGGCGCGTCACGGTGAGCTCGCCGCCCGAGAGCAGCAGCAGCGGCGCGTCCTCAGCGGTCAGCGCGGCTTGCCGCTGGATGGCGAGCCCGGCGTGGGCTTCGCCGATATCGCGCGCCTCGCCTTCCAGCGCGTCGCCCAAAATCTCCACTTGGACGCCAGCCGAGCGCGCCATTTCCGCCGCGGCGTTTAAGGATTGGGCTGGCGCGGCGATGATTTCGGTGGTCGTTGCGCTCAGCCGCGGATCTGTCGGCGTCAGCGTGCTGGAGCCGCGCGCGATCGCGGCTTGGACAGGCGCAGGGCAAGCCACGTCATAGGCGGTGAGCAGCGCCTCGGCGTCCGCGGCGGCGCTGGTTTCGCCGACTGTGGGGCCCGAACCAATGTCGGCCGGGTCGTCGCCTGGCACGTCAGAGATCAGCAGCGCCAACATCTCCGCCGGATAGGCTGCGGCGGCAAGCTGTCCGCCTTTGATTTGGCTGACGTGTTTGCGGACGATGTTCATCTTGTCGATCGGCATGCCGGAGGCGAGCAGCCCGGCGTTCAGCGCTTGTTTTTCCGCTAGCGAAACGCCCTCCGCCGGATCGACCAGCAATGCGGAGGCGCCGCCTGAGATCAGCGCCAGAACGAACGTATCCCGGTCCAGATCCTCCAGCAGCGCCTTCATCCGGCGCGTCGCATGCAGGCCGGCGGCGTCCGGAGTCGGGTGGGCGGCCTCGACGATTTCCACGCCTTGGGTGGGGCGCGCATAGCCATAGCGGGTGATGACGAGCCCTTCGCAGGGGCCCCAGTGCGACTCGACCGCTTCGGCCATGCGTGCGGAGGCCTTGCCGGCGCCGACAATGACCACTTTCCGCGCATCATCGCGGGCGGGCAGGCGCTCCGGCACAATGCGCATCGGGTCCGCCGTGGCGACGGCGAGATCAAACAGCCCGCGCAACAGGGTTTCAGCTTCGTCCCGCGTCATTGTCATATTTGTGCTCTCCTGCCGCTTGGCGTTTGCGCGCTGATCCGATCCTTCGTCTTGATCCGATACAGGGCGAGACTGCAAGCGCGGCGAGGGAGGCTTGGGCTCAGCCGTAAGCGGCCCGTCGGGCGTCCAGAGATCCAAAATCTCCGCCTTGGGCTGCTCAAGCTTGGGGCCCGTCAGAGAACGGGCCCCATGATCGTTATGCTTTCTTGAGGGCCTTCTTTGCCTTCTTCAGCTGGCCTGCACGCTTTTTTACGTCTTTTTTCAGAGCCTTGATCACCGATTTCTTCGCCATGTTTTTCTACCTTTCAATTCGTCCAAGCGCTCAGCCTTCATCGCTATGCTCGGCAAGAAATCGACGGATGAACCGGCGGATTTCTCGTGCGGCTGAGGTGTCAAGTTCATCGCACAGCGCCACAAACCGATCGCGCTCGGACTTTTTGATTCGAATGACCAGCTGGCTGTCATGCTTGGCCTTCTTCTTGGTTGGTTCGGGCATCGTGCGCTTGTTCCTCAAAGCGAGAGCGTATGCATATCATATGCACATCTAATGTATATACATTTCTTCTTTCTACAACGTTTATGCGGCGCTCGGGGTGACGTTTATATGAAGCTTTGCGCTGTGGATCTGTGTGTGCGGCGCTGATTTTGCGGGTGTTTTTCTGGGGGTCGTGGGGCTGGGCGCTGCTCGCGATCCAATCGCCGGAAACCGCGTCCGCGTTGCTCGCCCTGAGGAGGTTGGGTAGGTTTTCCGCCGATTTGGCGGGAGGCGGCGATGGCGGATGTCTTTATTTCCTACAAAAGCGAGCGGCGGGCGGCGGCGCGGCATCTTGCGCAGATCCTGGAGCTGAACGGCTTCTCCGCCTGGTATGATTACGGCCTCATTCCGGGCGAGGATTTCGAGAAGCGGCTGATGGCCGAGCTCGGCGCCGCCAAGGTCGTTCTCGTGCTCTGGTGCGAGATGAGCGTCGCGAGCAAATGGGTCCTCAAGGAGGCGACGGCGGCGAAGGCGGCGGGCAAGCTGCTGCCGAGCTGGATCCAGCGGGCGACGCCGCCCGGCGAATTCGCCCGCGACGACATCGTCGATCTCACGGAATGGGACGGCGCGCCGCGCAGCCATGCGCTCGACCGTTTGCTGGACGATGTCGGCCGCCGCCTCAGGCGCGATCCGGCGCCGCAATTTCACGGTTTGAGAGAGCTCGACGCGACCTGGCGGAGTTTCGGCGCGCCGAGCCTGGCGGCGTTTGCGCTGAACGCGGCGCCGAAGCCGCGGTCGGAGGCGCCCGAAGCGACGCCGCGAACGCAGTCGCAGCGCCCAGCAGTCTCACGGTTCGAACCGCTCTCGACATTTCGCGACAGGCTGCGAAAGCCAGTGAAGATCGGCGGTGTTTTGGGGCTCGGTGGCCGAGAGCTGACGCGAGAAGGTCCGGAGATGGTCGTGATCCCGGAAGGGGAGTTCATGATGGGCTCGCCTGAAAATGAGCCGCAACGCGACGATGACGAGGGCCCGCAGCATCTCGTCCGGATCGCCAATCGCTTTGCGCTGGGCAAATATGCGGTGACGCGGGGCGAGTTTGCGGCGTTCGTCGCCGCGACCGGTCATGACATGAGCGGCGGCATCTATTGTTTCGACGGCAAGAACTTGAAGCTGGACGCCTCGAAATCCTGGCGCGATCCGGGCTTTGCGCAGGACGATCGCCATCCTGTCGTCGGTGTCTCCTGGCACGACGCGCAGGGCTATTGCAAATGGCTTTCTGTGCAGTCGGGCGTCGAATACCGCCTGCCCTCGGAGGCGGAATGGGAATACGCCTGCCGGGCCGGAACGACGACGCCGTTCTGGTGGGGGCGCGAGATCACGCCGGATCAGGCGAACTATGACGGCCGTTCCGTCTACGCCGGCGGAGGAGCGAAAGGCGTCTATCGAGAGAAAACAGTTCCGGTGGATCTCGGGGAGTTCAAAGCCAATCCGTTCGGCCTGCACCAGATGCATGGCAATGTGTGGGAATGGTGCGACGACGCGTGGAATGACAGCTACGATGGGGCGCCCGATGATGGGGAAGTCTGGATATTTGGGGATGAGGCCAGTTCAATTTTGCGCGGCGGCTCCTGGGGTAGCAATCCGGATTGGCTGCGCTCCGCGTTCCGCGCCAGGAACCTACGCGTCAACCGTGGCAGGAGCAGGGGTTTTCGCGTTGCCCGGACGATAGTCTCGCCATAGGGCGGGATGTTCCTATTTTCTTTAAGTCTTACCCATCTCTCACCATCGCCGGGGAGCGGCGCGCCCCCGACGTCTTGTTGATGTTTTATGGAGCCATCAACAAGCTCTCAGTCTCGGTTTGGTTGCGATTTGCGAGCCGTTAGATGGGGCCATCTAACTTCAAACCTCTCTCGCGAACCGAGCCGAGGAAATTTATCGTGCTCCCAGATCTGCAGGTTTCGCAGATCTGGGGGCGACGCGCCCTGCTGAGGTCGCCCGCGAGGAGCGAAAACCAAAGCCGCGGCGGTTGCGCGCGTCCCCCGCCGTCGCATTGATGCGCTGTCAGCAGCTTGGATCGTCAATCAAAGGCGTTGGTTTCGCGAAACGCTCCAGGTTTGATAAATCTCGGACAAATACGTCGGCACCATCAATCGTTACGCCATAGGGCTCCAGCGTTTTAATCGCTCGCGACAAGTTCTCAGGCGTCATGCCCAAATAGGACGCTAGCCGTCGCTTCTCCACGATCAGAGCGAAGCGTCGGCGATCTTCCTCGTGAAGCCCCTGTCGCAGCAGATAGTTCGCCAGGCGCTCGACAGATGTGCGCAGCTTCAAGCCCTTGCTGTTTTTCACCACCGATCGGTAGCAAACGGCGAGTTCGGTGACGACAGCGCGCGCAAAAGCGTGATCACGGTCGAAAACCGCTCGGACGTCCTCCGACGGCAGCATCACGATCCGGCTTTTTTCAACAGTTCGCGCCGACATCAGATAGGGCGCGTCCTTGATCGTGGCGGCGAGAATAAAGGTCGAAATCGGCCGAACCATAGCCATCACGGTTTGCCGCTCATTCCAGCCTGCAATCAGCTCGACCACCCCATCAATGATGACATGCAGAAAGTCGGAAGCGTCGCCTTCGCGGATCAGCTCGACCTGAGGCGGGAAGGTTTGCACGTACCCCCCGCGGACAAGATCCGCGAAACTCTCATCCGACATGTCGCGAAACAGCGCCAGCTGTCTGATCTCCGGCAAATCGCTGGAACGCATCGCCTCGCCTCGCTGATAGGGCCCACTTGACATTTGTTAAGCGGCCCGATGGCGGCGGTCAATTGCCTCTCAGACATACTAAGTTGTCGCAATAATAAAATGCTTGTGATTCGAAGTAATATATTCGGCCCTGCATTTATTTCTTCAAATGCGATCCAGGTTTTGACTGATGTCAAAACATCTCCGCCAATTCCGCGCCTCATAGGCCCGAACCGCGCCGCAATGGCGGCGGTGCGGCGCCGCGGGGGCTTTATCAAGCAAGGCTCGAATGGCCCAAGCGCGACTTATCGACGGCTGCGGGCCCTATTGCCCGCCTACGGACGAGAAAAGGGAGCCTTCGTTATGGAGCTGCAAAACAAAGCGACAAGACTTTGGGGCGATTTCTTTCGAATAGAAAAGCCCCATATCCGAACCTTCCACATGACTTGGTTCGCTTTTTTCTTATGCTTCTTCGCGTGGTTCGGCATCGCGCCCCTCATGAAAGTCGTGCGGGATGAACTGTCGCTCACCAAAGAGCAGATCGGTTGGATCATCATCGCTTCAGTGTCGATGACGATCTTCGCACGCCTGTTCATCGGTTGGCTGTGTGACCGGATCGGACCGCGCAAAACCTACACATGGCTGCTGCTGATCGGCTCGTTTCCCGTGATGGGCATAGGTTTGGCTGACAGCTACGAGACGTTCCTGGTCTGCCGTTTGCTGATCGGCGGCATCGGCGCGTCTTTCGTCATCACTCAGTACCATACGTCGGTGATGTTCGCGCCTAACGTCGTCGGGCAAGCGAATGCGACTTCGGCGGGGTGGGGCAATCTGGGCGGCGGCGTGACTCAGTTTGCGATGCCCGTGATCTTCTCGGTATTCGTCATCGGCTTCGGATTCTCGGAGGCCTTTGGCTGGCGCGCGTCGATGTTCGCCGTCGGCGTTGCGATCGCGCTGACTGGGATCGCTTACTATTTCTGGACCCAAGATGCGCCTGACGGCAACTATGACGAACTCCGCGCGAAGGGGATGATGCCGCCAAAGACGCAAGTCACGGGCGCCTACTGGACGGCGATGCGTGACCCACGGGTCTGGGTGTTGTTCGTCATATATGGCGCATGTTTTGGCATCGAGCTGACGGTCAATAACGTCGCCGCCCTCTATTTCTTCGACTATTTCAAGTTGGACCTTGTTACCGCCGGATTGGTTGCAGCGTGCTTCGGTCTCATGAACCTGTTCGCCCGCACGCTCGGCGGTATCTTTGGCGACAATTACGGCAAGCTTTGGGGGCTGCGCGGCCGAGCCTTCTGGCTGTTTATCTGCCTGTGCGGCGAGGGCCTCGCCTTGATGCTGTTCAGCCAGATGAACGTGCTGTTCCTCGCAGTGCCGAGCCTGATCCTGTTCTCGCTCTTCACGCAAATGGCCGAAGGCGCGACCTACTCCGTCGTTCCGTTCATCAACAAAAAGGCGCTTGGCGCCGTGGCCGGCGTGGTCGGCGCAGGCGGCAACGCAGGAGCCGTGCTGGCGGGCTTCCTCTTTAAGGGCGCGATCGACTGGTCGGAGGCGTTTTTCATTCTTGGGATCATCGTCACCTGCGCGTCGTTCCTCGCCTTCTTCGTGCGCTTTTCCACCAAACAGGAAGACGAAGAGCGCGAAGCAATGATGGTCGCCAGCGTCGATTCACTGCGGGAGCGCGCCGAGAAAGCCAAAGCCGAGCTCGACGAAGCGCTCGCCGCTCTTCAGCGGCGCGACGCAAATGGCCGCCGGCCCGCCGAGTAATCGCGGCAATCCGATCAAACCCGGCGGGCTCGCCGCAGCCCGCCCTCCCGACAAAATTGGAGAAAAACAGTGGCTAAAGATCTGGGCAGATGGGATCCGGAGGACTCCGCGCAATGGGAGTCTGAAGGGCGCGCCATCGCGAACCGAAACCTCTGGATCTCGATCCCGTCGCTGCTCTGCGGCTTCGCCGTTTGGCTCTACTGGGGGATTGTCACGGTTCAGATGCTTAATCTGGGTTTCCCGTTCGCTAAATCTGAACTCTTCACGCTTATGGCGATCGCTGGGCTCACCGGAGCGACGCTGCGCATCCCGTCAACTTTTTTCATTCGCATCGCCGGTGGACGCAATACGATCTTCTTCACCACGGCGCTGTTGATGATCCCTGCGATCGGAACCGGCATTGCGTTGCAGGATCCGAAGACGCCGCTTTGGCAGTTTCAGCTCCTAGCGCTCCTCTCCGGCATTGGCGGCGGCAACTTCGCCAGCTCGATGTCCAACATCAGCTTCTTCTTTCCGAAGAAGGTCCAGGGCTACGCGCTGGGCATGAACGCCGGCCTCGGCAATTTCGGCGTCACCACCATGCAAATCGTCGTGCCTTTGGTGATGACCTTCGGCCTCTTTGGCGGCGAGTCGATGACACTGGTCAACACCTCCGGCACTCTGATCGGCAAGATCCCCGCCGGTTCTGAGACCTTTATTCAGAACGCTGGCTTCGTGTGGCTTCTGGTGCTCGCGCCGCTTGCTTTGGCGGGCTGGTTCGGCCTGAACAATATCCGCGAGCCGCATGTTTCGCCGAACATTCCCGGCCCGATCGGCGCGTTCAGCATCATCAGCTTTATGCTGATCATTGGTTTGATCACGGCGGCGTCGGGCCTCTGGCTGATGTTGCCTGAAAAGGCGCATGGCAGCGGTTTCGGCATTTCAAAATGGCTTGTTCTACCGCTGGTGATCGCCTCGACGGTGTTTCTGCTCAGGCTGATTCCCGGCGAGGTCGGTCGTAATCTGAGCCGACAGTATAAGATCTTCGGCAATAAACACACTTGGGCGATGACGGTCATCTACACGATGACGTTTGGATCATTTATCGGCTACTCCGCCGCAATGGGGCTGTCGATCAAGGTCGTCTTCGGCTTCCAGCATCTGTTGGTTGACGGCGTCCTGACCCATGACACCGCGAACCCCAACGGTCCGTCCGCATTGATGTACGCCTGGATGGGGCCGTTCATCGGCGCGCTTATCCGGCCGATCGGCGGTATGATCTCTGACAAGATCGGCGGCGCCAAGGTGACGCAAATTATCTCGGTGATCATGGTCGGCTCGGCGCTCGGCGTCGCCTACTTCATCCAGAAGGCCTATGCTTCGCCGACCCCCGAACAGTACTTCACTCCCTTCCTGATCCTGTTCTTGATCCTGTTCGCCGCAACCGGCATTGGCAACGGCTCGACGTTCCGCACCATCGGCGTGGCGTTCGACAAGGAGCAGGCAGGCCCCGTGCTCGGCTGGACGTCGGCGGTCGCCGCATATGGCGCCTTCATCATTCCCAAAGTCTTCGGCGAGCAGCTGCAGGCCGGGACGCCGGAATACGCGCTCTACGGCTTCGCAATCTTCTACGGCGTCTGCATCGTCATCAATTGGTGGTTCTACCTACGGTCGAACGCCTACATCAAAAATCCCTGACCGCGCCTGGCTCGCCCCGGCCGCGGGCCGGGGCGAGTCTCCGCAACGAGGAGACCCGACAATGAGCCATCTGCTTGACCGATTGAACTTTCTGCAGCCCAAACGCCTCGAGACCTTTTCCAGCGGTCATGGCGAGGTCACGCGCGAGAACCGCGACTGGGAGGAGACCTACCGAAGTCGTTGGCGTCACGATAAAATTGTCAGATCAACCCATGGTGTTAACTGCACCGGCTCATGCTCGTGGAAGATCTACGTCAAAAGCGGCATCGTCACCTGGGAGACGCAGCAGACGGACTACCCGCGCACGCGGCCGGATCTGCCCAACCACGAGCCGCGCGGCTGCGCCCGCGGCGCCAGCTATTCGTGGTATCTCTACAGCGCCAACCGGGTGAAGACGCCGCTGATCCGCGCCAAACTGCTCAAAGCGTGGCGGCGAATGCGGGCGAGCATGAGCCCAGTCGCTGCGTGGACCGCGATCCAGCAGGATCCGATCCTCCGCGCGCAGTATGTCGCCAGCCGCGGCAAAGGCGGCTTCGTGCGCGCGAGTTGGAGCGAAGCGACGGAGCTGGTCGCTGCGGCGAACGCCTACACCGCCAAGACCTACGGTCCGGACCGGGTGTTCGGCTTTTCACCGATCCCGGCGATGTCGATGATCTCTTACGCGGCCGGCTCGCGCTATCTGTCGTTGCTCGGCGGCGTTTGCATGAGCTTTTACGATTGGTACTGCGACCTGCCGCCGGCTTCGCCGATGACGTGGGGGGAGCAGACTGATGTGCCGGAGAGCGCGGACTGGTACAATTCCGGCTTCCTGCTGATCTGGGGCTCGAACGTGCCGCAGACGCGCACCCCGGACGCGCATTTCTATACAGAGGCGCGCTATCGCGGCGCAAAATCGGCGGTGATCTGCCCAGACTATTCAGAAGCCTCGAAATTCGGCGATATTTGGCTTGCGCCGAAGCAAGGCACGGATAGCGCGCTGGCGATGGCGATGGGCCATGTGATCCTGCGCGAGTTCCATCTCGACCGGCAGGCCGAGTATTTCGAGAATTACTGCCGCCGCAACACGGACATGCCGATGCTGGTTCGGCTGGAGGGCAAGGACGGCCGGCTGACGCCCGGCCGGATGCTGCGCGCCTCGGACTTCGCCAGCGGTCTCGGCGAGAGCAACAATCCAGATTGGAAAACTGTCGGGATTGATGGCCGCTCAGGCGATTTTGTCGTTCCGAACGGGTCGATCGGCTTTCGCTGGGGCGAGAAGAACTCCTGGAATCTCGAAGAACGAGCGGGCGGCTCCGAAACCGAACTTCGGATGTCCCTGATCCTCGATAATCATCACGACATGATTGCCGGCGTCGATTTCCCCTATTTCGGCGGCGAGGCGACGTCGAATTTTGTTCGCTGCGAACATCCTAAGGTGCTCACGCGCAACGTGCCGGTGAAGCGCATCCAACTCGCGGACGGCGAAGCGTATGTCGCCACTGTCTTTGATCTCTTCTGCGCCAATTACGGCCTCGATCGCGGTCTGGGCGGCGAGTGGGGGGCGACGTCTTATGAGCAGGATCTGCCTGGCACGCCGGCCTGGGCGGAGAAAATCACCGGCGTTAAACGCGACGCCATCATTACCGTCGCCCGCGAGTTTGCGCTCAATGCAGAGAAGACGGGCGGCAAATCGATGGTGATCCTCGGGGCCGGTCTTAACCACTGGTACCATATGGACATGAACTACCGAGGCATCATCAATATGCTGGTGATGTGCGGGTGCGTTGGCCAGTCTGGCGGCGGTTGGAGCCATTATGTTGGCCAGGAGAAACTGCGGCCGCAGACCGGCTGGCTGCCTGTCGCCTTCGCGCTCGATTGGGGCCGGCCGCCGCGGCACATGAATTCGACATCGGCTTGGTACGCGCATTCTGATCAGTGGCGCTACGAGACGCTTGGCGTTGACGAGGTGCTGAGCCCGACCGCGCCGGAGGGCGATTGGTCCGGCGCGCTGATCGACTTCAATATTCGCGCCGAGCGTATGGGCTGGCTGCCTTCGGCCCCGCAGCTCAAGGACAATCCGCTCAAGCTGGGGCGGGAGGCGAAGGAGGCGGGCGTCCAGCCGAAAGACTACGTCGCTCAAAAATTGCAGTCGGGTGAGCTGGAGATGGCGTGCCAAGATCCGGACGCGCCGGAAAACTGGCCGCGAAATTTGTTCGTTTGGCGCTCAAACCTGCTCGGTTCATCGGGCAAAGGGCATGAGTACTTCCTGAAGCACCTGCTCGGAACCGAGCATGGCGTACTGGGGCGTGATCTCGGCGAAGAGGGACGGGCGAAGCCCGTGGAGGCGCGTTGGCGCGAGGAGGCGCCGCAAGGCAAGCTCGATCTCCTCGTCTGTATCGACTTTCGCATGTCGACCACCGCCGTCTATTCGGACGTCGTGCTGCCGACAGCGAGCTGGTACGAAAAGAATGACCTCAACACGTCGGACATGCACCCGTTTATCCATCCGCTGCAAGCGGCGGTGGACCCGGCCTTCGAGTCGAAGAGCGACTGGGAAATCTTCAAGGGAATCGCGAAGAAGTTCTCTGAGGTTGCGCCGGAGATCCTGGGGCGGGAGACGGATATCGTCGTCGCGCCGATCCTGCATGACAGCCCCGGCGAGCTGGCGCAGCCTCATGTTCGGGACTGGAAGAAGGGCGAGTGCGCGTTGATCCCAGGCAAAACGGCGCCGAACTTCGTCGCCGTTGAGCGCGACTATCCGGCGCTTTATCGCCGCTTCGTCTCGCTCGGGCCGCTAATGGACAAGCTAGGCAATGGCGGCAAGGGCATCGCCTGGAATACCGAGGCTGAGGTTCATCATCTTGGTGCGCTCTCCGGGGTTTGGGAGGAAGGGCCGACCAAGGGAAGGCCGAAGATGGAGACCGATATCGACGCCGCCGAAGCGGTGCTGATGCTCGCGCCGGAGACCAATGGCGAGGTTGCGGTCAAGGCGTGGGACGCGCTCGGCCAGATCACGGGCCGCGACCACACGCATCTCGCCCGCTCAAAAGAGCATGAAAAGATCCGCTTCCACGACATCGCCGCGCAGCCGCGCAAGATCATCAGCTCGCCGACCTGGTCGGGTCTTGAGAGTGAAGAGGTCTGCTACAACGCCGGCTATACGAATGTGCATGAGCGGATTCCTTGGCGGACGCTGTCGGGCCGGCAGCAGCTCTATCAGGATCACCTGTGGATGCGGGCCTTCGGCGAGGGCTTCATGTCCTACCGCCCGCCGGTGGATCTCAAGACCATCGACGCCGAGATCAACCGCGACGCGCGGGACGGCGCGCCGCATGT
This sequence comes from Neomegalonema sp., assembly GCA_022760355.1. Taxonomy (GTDB): domain Bacteria; phylum Pseudomonadota; class Alphaproteobacteria; order Rhodobacterales; family Rhodobacteraceae; genus JALEGB01. The sequence goes on along the minus strand of JALEGB010000035.1, from coordinate 6,679 downwards.
GATCCTCAACTTCATCACGCCGCACCAGAAATGGGGCATTCACTCCACTTACACCGACAATTTATTGATGCTGACGCTCAACCGGGGCGGGCCGGTGGTGTGGATCTCCGAGGTCGACGCGGCCAAAGCCGGGATCGCCGACAATGATTGGGTCGAGGCGTACAACGCCAATGGCGCGCTGACGGCTCGCGCCGTGGTGTCGCAGCGCATGAAAGAGGGAACTCTTTTCATGTATCACGCGCAAGAAAAGATCGTGAATACGCCGGGATCCAAAGTCACGGGCAAGCGTGGCGGCATTCATAATTCGGTCACCCGCGCAATTCTAAAGCCGACGCATATGATCGGCGCCTACGCGCAATTATCCTACGGCTTCAATTACTATGGGACCGTCGGCTCCAACCGGGACGAATTCGTCATTGTTCGAAAAATGGAGCAGGTCGATTGGCTCGATAAGCCTGCCCGCAATGTGGAGGCCGCAGAATGAGAGTGCGCGCGCAAATCGGCAAGGTGCTCAATCTCGACAAATGCATTGGTTGTCACACCTGCTCGGTCACCTGCAAGAACGTTTGGACCAGTCGCGACGGCGTCGAATACGCGTGGTTCAACAATGTCGAGACCAAGCCTGGCGTCGGCTATCCGAAGGATTGGGAGAACCAGAAGCGCTGGAGCGGCGGCTGGGAGCGGACGCGCGGCGGCGGGCTGCAGCCGCGCCAGGGCGGCAAATGGCGGATCTTGGCGAATATTTTCGCCAATCCCGACCTGCCTGAGATCGACGATTATTACGAACCCTTCGATTTTGACTACGATCACCTCCAATCCGCCCCGGAGATGGAGCACTTCCCAACTGCGCGGCCGCGATCGAAGATCACCGGCGAGCGGATCGAGAAGATCGAATGGGGCCCGAACTGGGAGGAGATCCTTGGCGGCGAGTTCTCGAAGCGTAGCCAGGACTACAATTTCGAAGGCGTGCAGAAAGAAATCTACGGCGAGTACGAAAATACTTTCATGATGTACCTACCGAGGCTCTGCGAGCATTGCCTCAACCCGACCTGCGTCGCTTCCTGCCCCTCGGGCGCGATCTACAAGCGCGAGGAGGACGGCGTCGTCCTGATCGACCAGGAGAAATGCCGCGGTTGGCGAATGTGCGTCTCCGGCTGCCCGTACAAGAAGGTCTACTATAACTGGTCGACGGGCAAATCCGAGAAATGCACCTTCTGCTATCCTCGGATCGAGTCCGGCCAGCCGACCGTCTGTTCGGAGACCTGCGTCGGGCGCATCCGCTATCTCGGCGTCATGCTCTACGACGCCGACGCGATCGAGAAAGCGGCGTCCGTCCCCTCGGAGCAGGATCTCTACGGCGCGCAATGCGGCCTCTTCCTCGATCCGCATGATCCGGCGGTCCAAGAGCTGGCCCTTGCCGACGGCGTGCCGGAGGATTGGATCGAGGCCGCGAAACGCTCGCCGGTGTGGAAGATGGCGATGGATTGGAAGGTCGCCTTCCCGCTTCATCCCGAATACCGCACGCTGCCGATGGTCTGGTATGTGCCGCCGCTGAGTCCGATCCAGAACGCCGCCGAGGCGGGGCTGATCGGCCATGACGGCGCGATGCCCGACGTGCGCAACTTGCGGATCCCGCTTCGCTATCTCGCGAATATGCTGACCGCTGGCGATGAGGAGCCCGTTGCGCATGCGCTCGAGCGGATGCTGGCGATGCGCGCCTACATGCGCGCCAAAACCGTTGACGGCGTCATCGACGAAGGCGTCGCGGCGCGCGTCGGTCTGCAACCCTCGGACATCGAAGCGATGTACAAGGTGATGGCGCTGGCGGACTACGAGGACCGTTTCGTCATCCCGACGACGCATCGCGAGGTGGTCGAGGACGCCTACAATCTGCGCGGCGGCTGCGGCTTCACCGACGGCAACGGCTGCTCGACCGGCGTCTCCGGCGGGTCGCTCTTCGCGCCGAAACCAAAGAAATACCCGAGCCCGACGGAGGTGTTCTGATGCTGCGCTGTCTCAAGGCCTGTTCGCTCCTGCTGAGCTATCCGACGTCGGAACTGCAGCAGGCGATCGGATTGATCCGTGAGGTTTTCGAGGGCGAGCCGCGTCTCTCCAAGGGGGCGCGGCGCGCGATCGAGCCGCTGCTGGCCGAAATCGAGAGCTCGGATCTCTATGATCTCGAGGAGCGCTATGTTTCGCTCTTCGACCGCTCGCGCACATTGTCGCTGAGTCTGTTCGAGCATGTTCATGGCGAAAGCCGCGACCGCGGCGGCGCTATGGTCGATCTTCTGGAGACCTACCGAGCCGGCGGCCTCGAGCCTTCCGGGATCGAGTTGCCGGATTATCTGCCGACGCTGCTCGAATTCCTGTCGACGCGCAGCGAGGCCGAGGCGCGCGCGACGCTCGCGGACGCCACGCATATTCTGGAGGCCTTGAATATTCGCCTGTCGCGGCGGGGATCTTCCTACGCGTCGATATTCGCGGCGCTGGTCGGCTTTGCCGGCGTTCGTCCGAAAGCTGAGGCCGTGGCTGCGGTCATGAGCGAAGCGGAGATCGACCCGGACGATCTGGAGGCGCTCGATGCGGTTTGGGAGGAGGCCGAGGTGCGCTTTGGCCCGGACCCGAACGCAGGTTGCCCAGCAAGCCGCGATGCGCTGGCGCGCATGGATCCCGCGCTCCGCGATCTTCCCGCAAAAGGAGGCTTCGATGCATAATATTCTGTTTGGCGTCTACCCCTATATCGCTCTCACTGTGCTTCTTGTCGGGTCGATCGCGCGTTACGAGCGCGATCCGTTCACGTGGAAATCGGGTTCGAGCCAGCTTCTGCGCCGACGGCAGCTGCGCATTGGTTCGGTGCTGTTCCATGTCGGCGTGCTGATCGTGTTCGCAGGCCACTTCGTGGGCCTGCTCACACCGATCTGGATTTTCGATGCGATGAAGATCGGCCACGGGTTCAAGCAGGTCATGGCGGTCGCCGTCGGCGGGGTCGCCGGCGTGATGGCGCTGATTGGCGGACTGATTTTGCTGCATCGTCGGCTGCTTGATCCGAGGGTGAGGGCGACGTCGTCTTTTGCCGACACGGCTATACTGCTGCTGCTGATGGCGCAGCTTGCGCTTGGGCTTGGCACGATCTTCGTCTCGCTACAGCATCTCGACGGGCATGAGATGACGAAGTTTATGGCCTGGGCCCTCGGGATTTTCACCTTCGACTCGGCCGCGGCGGGCTATATTGCCGACGTTCATCTTCTGTTTAAGATCCATCTCGTTCTGGGGCTGACGATCTTCGTACTGTTCCCGTTCACTCGGCTCGTCCACATGCTGTCCGCACCGGTGCGTTTCATGTTCCGGCCGGGCTTTCAGATTGTCCGCTCGCGTCGGCGTCAGCGGTTGCCGAAGAGATCGCGGACGCAACAGACGACTGCGGCGGAGTGAGCGTGATGGCGGAATCTTTCTTCCCTGATGTCGTGGTCAACGGTTGCCGCATTCCACATGCGGCGATTGCCGCGGAGGCGCAGAACCACGAAGCGCCAAGGACCAAGCCAGGCTGGGCTTGGCGCAAGGCGGCGCGCGCATTGACGGTGCGGGCGCTGCTGCTTGAGGAGGCCGCGCGACGCGGCCTCGACGCGATTCCCCGTCAGCTGGGCGACGGGCTGCGCGAGGACGGCGACGAAGCGCTGATCCGCGTTCTTCTCGAAGCGTCTGTCGCGTCGGAGGCGCCGAGCGAGAAGCAGCTCCGCGCTTTCTATGACGCGGCCCCCGCGCGCTTCCGCGCGCCGACATTGTACGAAGCCGCGCATATCTTGTTCGCCGCTCCTGAGGGCGATGAAGCGGCGCGAAACACGGCGCGCGCTCGGGCCACAGAGGCGTTGGCGGCGTTGATGAAAGGCGATGTGAGTTTCGAGGCGCTCGCCCAGGCCGAAAGCGCGTGCGGGTCGTCCGCTTCGGGCGGTCGTCTCGGCCAGTTTTGCGCCGGCGACAGGGCGCCTGAGTTTGAGGCGGCGCTCGACCGTCTCAAACCTGGGGCGTTCGCTCGCGAGCCGGTCGAAACCGCCTTTGGCGTCCATATCGTGCGGCTCGATGCGCGGGCGGAGGGCGAAACGCCGCCATTTGAAATGGTCCGCGAGCGCATCCGGCTCGCGCTCGAAAAACAGGCGTGGACGCGAGGGGCTCGGGACTTGGTGGCCGAGCTCGTCGCCCGCGCGGATCTTCGCGGCGTCGAGTTCGACGCTGCATTGGGCTGACCAAGCCGTCGGCGCTCGACGCAGTTCAAACTGCTCGTTCTGCGTGGGCAGCGCAATCTGAACCGAGGTGAAGCAAATGAGCGCAATAAAAGACGAGGTTTGGAACGACGAGGCTTGCGATTGCGATGCGCCGTCTAAGCCTTCCAACTTGAAGGGCAAGCTGCTGCCGCTCGACGTTGCGTTGGCGCGCGGGCTCGCCCTGGCCGAGGCCGTGAATGAGACTGAGACGGTTTCGCTGACGCATGCATCTGGCCGGGCGCTCGCCGCATCTGTGCGCACCCCAACGCATTTGCCGCCCTTCGATAATTCTGCGATGGACGGCTATGCGGTGCGCTGCGCCGATCTGGTTGGCGGCGGCCCATGGCGATTGACGATCGCCGGCCGCATCGCCGCCGGCGAGGCCCCGGTCGATGCGACAGGCGGCGGCGCTCTGCGCATCTTGACCGGCGCGCCGGTTCCTCCCGGCTTTGACGCTGTCGTCATGCAGGAGCGGGTTGAGCGGGACGGCGACGTCATTTTGCTCGATCGGCGGCCGGAGCCTGGCGAGAATATCCGCCGTAAAGGTGAGGATCTGGCCGTTGGCGAGGAGCTTCTCCCGGCTGGGGTCCTGATCGGCGCGCGCGAGGTTGGCGCCCTGGCCGCGACCGGAAAAGACGCGGTTGCGGTTCGGCGCAAGGTGCGGGTCAAGCTCTTCTGCACCGGTTCGGAGCTGGTCGAGCCCGGTGAACCGCTTCGGCCCGGTCAGATCTGGAACTCGAACCGTTTTATGCTGCTCGCTGCTCTCGCCCAGCCATGGATCGACGTGGTCGACCTTGGGGCTGTCTCCGATGATCCGGCCGCGCTTCGCGGTGCTCTGGCTGCGGCCGCGCAGGATGCCGACATGGTCGTCACCACCGGCGGCGTCTCCGTCGGCGATGAAGATCACATGCATGACGTTCTGAGGGCCGTTGGTGGCGAGGTGCGCGTGATGCGTCTTGCATTGAAGCCGGGGAAGCCGCTCACAATCGGCAAGATCGGCGATGCGATCTATATCGGTTTGCCAGGCAATCCTGTGTCCGCGTTCGTGACCTGGAGCATCATCGGCCAGTCAGTGCTCCGCAAGCGAGCGGGGATCTCCCGTGCTGTTGCAATGAACGGCTCGGCCGTGGCGGCGTTTGAGCTTCAGCGTCGTCCCGGCCGGCGAGAGTACCGACCTGCGCGGATCGTGGGCCGCGCGCCATGCGGCCGCCCGTTGGTCGAGCTGTTTGACGCGTCTTTCTCGGCGCGTATTGCGACGCTGGCGGCCGCCGATGGTTTTGTGATATTTCCCGCAAATTCGGCTCGGATCAAGCGCGGCGCGGCGCTGGAATTCGCGCCGCTGTGACATCGACCTGTCCGGCGGGCGCGGGCTTGCGGAGACAGCGCCGCTGGGGACAGTCCGCAGCAGTGCTTATGACGCTCTTCAATATAAGTGATTGGAGCGTTCGCCGCTGCGCTCAATGGCTCTCGCGCGCCTCGCCCGGAAATGAGCCCCGGCGCTGATGATCGGCGCTTGGCTTCTGTTTGCGATCGCAACGCAGGACAAGCCGATGATTGCGTTGGCTCGGTCGCTTTTCTGTATTTGCCTGTGGGCGACGTCGAGCTTGCCGACTATTGGCCGGCGCTTTTGTGTTTCTGCGTCGGATTAATTTACGCGGTAGCGCCGCCGGCGACGCTGTTCGCTGGTTTCTATTCCTCAGGGTTTTGGCTTTTTTCAGCGGCCTGGTTTTTGGAGCCGCCATTCGCGAGACGGGATTGGGGGACCGTGCCGCGATGGTGCTCGCGCAGATGACGGGGACGCGCTTACGCCAGCGTCGTCGCGGGCGTTGCGCTGTTTGGGATCTTGCTCTCTTTTATCATGCCATCATCGATAGCGCGCATCGCCTTGATGCCGCCCCTGGTTGGCGCGTTGGCCGATCGCTTGGGCTACGAAGCAAACATGTCGGCCCGCATCGGACTGTTAATCGCGGCCTTCGGATCAGGGGAACCCCGGGCAAAATGACGGGACGCCAGGTGACAGTCGCCTTCCATGACGCTTTAGCGAAGGTTCTCGACGCTTCGACTACCAAGGAGGACTTCGCCAGACGCCTGAAGCCGTTTGCGGATGCGTGGCTCGAAAACGGGGTCGACAGCTTGCCGGACGGATTGAAAAAGATGGCGAAACATCCAAGCGATCCGACGAAGTAGTAGGGACCATCCCACCGGAGCAATGCGTGAAAGCATTGCTCCGGGCCTCATTCTGAATAAGATCGGGACGTAATTCGGGAGGCTCTAGTGGCGAGAATCGACGACGCATATACCCGCTTCGAACGCGCCGCCCATGCGCGCGGCATGCAGCTGGGGCATTACGGCAGCATCCTACGTGGTCCAGAGCCCTTCGATGAGGCCAAATGGCTGCCCGAATTCGCAAAACGCGGGAT
>JALEGB010000034.1 GCA_022760355.1 Neomegalonema sp. | reverse complement strand
TGGAGACCGCCCGTGACAAGGCTGAGCAGGAGATGGAGGTCGTCAATCGGATCAAACGATCAACACTGGGGTTCGTCGATCGCGCCCTTGCGCCGCTAAAACGGCGACGCGCGGAACGGCCGGCGCTGGAATGGCTCGACGCGATCGCCGAAGCGCTGCCGCCAGGTTCGGTCGCCGAACGCATCGTGATGAGCGGCGGCGTTGTACGGGTTGAAGGGGTCACGGACAAACCTGACGGCGTGCTCTCCGCGCTTGAGGCCGCCCCCGCCTTCACAGGCGTACGGTACGCCGAACCGCTGCGCGCTTTGGAAGGCGACGATCAGCGCCAACGCTTCACAATCGAAGCGAAACTCGCCCCGCCGAAGCCAGATGCGTGATGCGAGAAATTCCGCCAAGCCGCTGACACAGAAGGAGAAGCGGAGATGATACGCAAAGGCACGCCCGTCAGCCGCATCGCCGCGGTCAGCCTCGCGCTCGGCCCTTTTATCCTGTTTGGAGGCGTATTCACGGTCTGGGCGATATCCTCCTGGAGCAGCGCCGGCGACCGCATCCGAGCCGCCGAAAAGGCGCTGCACCGGATTGAAGCGCAGCGCAGCCAAAGCGAGCTCTATGAACCGCTTGGCAAAAGCTGGAGCGCTTATTCGATCTCCTCAACATCAGGGCTGATGCAAGAGAAGGATGCAAAATCCGCCGGGCAAGCGCTGATCACACGCGTCGAAGGGCTGTTGAAGCGCGCAAAAGGCGGCGCCGGCGTGGTAAATATCATCGCGGCGTCCCAGGTGAAGCCTGGCCTCGAAATCATCCGGGCCGAAGCGCGCGGATGGTTGCCGGAAACGGCGCTGCCTGCGTTTTTTGAAACGCTCGAAAGCCAGGAGCCGTTTTTGTTTGTCGAAGCGCTGGAACTGCGGCGCGGTGACGACGCCAGCGCGAAAGAGACCGTCGCCGTAACGGTTCGAGTGGCGGCCTTCCGATTGACGGGAGCTCCAAAATGACGCGCGCGCAGCTCTGGGTGCTGAACATAGCGCTGATTATCTGTGTGATTTCAGGCGCCTGGTGGGCGATGAACGCGCCGCGCGTCGCCCGCCCCTTGCCGAGCGTGCTGGGCGCCGTCGACTTGCCGCGGGAAAAACCGCCTTTGCCGCCTGCGCCCTTCGCCTGGGCGCCGCGTGAGAGCGCCGATGGTATTGGCCGGCGCCCTATTCTCGCCACAGCCGCCGCAGTGAAGCGAGATGGCGCGGCCGTGCGCCAAAAATATCCGGCGGCAAGCGCCGCGCCTCCCCTCCTGGCCGCCGCCGCCCGACGCGATATGGACGGGGCGCCGGAGCTCAAGAGCCCCGCTGATCCGTTTGGATTCGCGAAGCAAATTGATCCCCCCAAACACAGCCAGTATTTTGGCGGCCATCTTTTGACCCCGGACCAGCGGCGGAGCGATCTGGCGGGCGCGTCGACCGCCGCCGCGCCAGGGCTGGCGCCCAAATATGCGCCCAAGCCAACCCGTAACCCGCGCCGCGGCAAAACCGCTGAGCCAACAGCAGCTTCGCCGGTTCCGCCAAAGCCGCCCACGCCTCCGAAACCGGCGCGGCCGACGGCGGAGTCCATCGCAGAGGCCGCCACCTCGAAAGCGCCAGCCGCCGCCGGCGTGGAGGGGATGATCCTGCTGGGGATTTTCCGCACCCGCGGCGCCGACCGCGCGCTCGTTCGCAAACCCAATGGCGGCGCGGTGCGCGTCGAAAAAGGCGACGAGATTGAAGGTTGGCGCGTTTATGCGATCGGCGACGAATTCGTGGAGCTGCGCCGATCCGATCAAAGTCGCACTTTGCATATGCCGAAATAACAGCACGTAAGGCGGATGGCCGGATCAGGCCTCCGCCGCAACGATGCGCGCCACCCAGCCCTGTAAAGCCTCGCCAACCTCCACCGACGCCTCCAGCGGCGCCATGTGGCCAACGTCCGCGATCTCGGTCAAAGACCCGTTGCGGCATGCATCCGTAATCGTCTTCGACAGGCGCGGCGGGCAAATCCGATCGGACGCCCCGACAATCGTCGCAACCGGCCCGCTATAGCTGGCCAAAGCATCAATCTGGTTCGGACGATGTGACAACGCCCGCGCCTCGGAGACCATACGCCCCGGCGCCGCATCAATCGCCATTTCCCGCAGATCCGGTCCGATCAGCGCGGCGACGCTGGGCTTGTGCACAAAGAACTGCGCCACGAGCGCGTCGGCGTAAGAGGCGGGGCTGTACATCCCGGCGGCCTCCAACATCCCATCGCGATAGAGGACTTCTTTCTCCCGCGCCGCCAAAGGATCCGAAGCGATGAACGCCGCGCCCAGCAAACGCTCCGGCGCCTGATCGACCATCGACATCGCAATCATGCCGCCCAGCGAATACCCAGCCACCGCAAAACGCTCCGGCGCTTCGGCCAGCAGACGCTCGGCCATTTCTTCGATTGACGAAGCGTCTGGGGGGGCGGCCAACAATATTTCAGCGGCGCTTTCGAGCCGTGGGGTCAAATCGCTGAATATCCGCTCATCGCAAAGATGGCCAGCAATCATTAACAGCGGCGGCTTGTTCACGGGGACGTATACTCCTGCTCCGAGCGCTAAAACGCCCGATCCGCGGCCGGATGACTTTATGCGCAAATTGAACACATGAAGCAAACGAGACGGGGAAAAATTAAGGCGGAGACAAGCGGCAAATATGCGCAGTATCGCCAAACCTTGTCTCCGCCAGCCTGACCAAGTGCGGGTGATGGGTAAAAACGAGACACTGTGTTTGTGCGCCAAGCTGAACCAAGGCCTCAAGCCCCGCGGCCAGACGCTCATCATCAAAGCTGGCGAATAGATCATCGGCAATAAAGGGCGGCGCGGGGCGCGCCGCCGCCCAGCTGCGCACCGCCGCCAGCCGCAAGGCGAGAAACAGCTGATCTCGCGTTCCCTCGCTCATCGCCGCAATCTCCACACGCGCGCCCTCGCCGCGGACGCCGACAATCCGCTCGCCGCCACTCTCATCCAGATCAACCGCCAGCGCAGCGAATGCGCCGCGGGTTAGGGTCGCGAATGAAGCGGACGCGGCGGTTAAAATTGGATTGGCGGAGGTCGCCCGGTAGCGGCGCGCCGTCTCGCCCAATAGCAGCGAAGCCGCGCGCAAGGTCAGCCATTCCTCAGCTGCAAGCGCCATCGCTGCAGCCGCATCCTCCTCAGCGCGCGCAGCGGCGGCGGCGCCGCGATCGCTTTCCAACAGTTTTTGCAGCCCGGCGTCCGCCCGCGCCTCCTCGGCGACCGCGGCGTCATTTTCATCCTTCGCCGCCCGCCACAAAGCCGCGCCCGCCGCCATTCGCGCCGCCGTTTCATCAAGATCGGCCGCGGCGATTTCCGCCCTGAGCGTCGCTTCGTCCACCCCTTCGGCGGCTTGTCGCCAATGGCGCTCCTCCCCCTCAAGCGCGCGCCGCAACTCCTGACGCTCGCCCTCGCGCTTCAAGAGCGCGGCCAGCCCGTCGGCGCCAACGACCCCATGATGCGCAGCGATCTCGCCCACCGCCTCCTGCGCCGCTTCACGCCGCGCTTTGGCCTTGCTCAGCTCCAACTCCGCGGCGCGCAGCGACTTCGCCAGGCCTTCCCGCTTCGCCTGAAGGTTCCGCGCCGTTTTCAGCGCCTCCGCCCAAGCTCGCACAGCAATCTCAACATCCTCCGGCGCCGGAATGCCGAGCCGCGCCGCCAGCTGCTCCGCCGCGTCGATCAGCTCCGTACGATCCAAGGCGCCGACCGCCGCGCGCCGCGCCAACTCGCGCTCCGCCTCCAACATACGCGCCGCCGCCGCCCAATTGGCGATCGCGGCCTCTAGCGCCGCCTCGAAGGCCTGCCCCGAATAGTCGGCGCCGCTGGGAAGCAGCTTCGCGGCCAGCGGCGCCAACGCCGCCTCAGCGCCGCAGACGACTTCCTGCGCCCCATGCGCCGTCCTCTGCGCGGTCGCCACCGCCTCGGCGGCGACTTCCGCCGCCGCGCTTTGCGCGCCAAAACGCTGCGCAGCGACGATACGGGCGTCCGCCGCCGCATCCGCCTGTCCGGACAAAGCCTCCTGACCATCCAACCGGGCGCCGTCCGGCAATGCGCCGCGCTCGATCTCGGCCCTCAAAGCGTTCCAACCCGCGTCGCGCCGGGCGCGTTTCTCGCGCAGGCCGACGGATTCGACGTCGCGCGCAGCCGCAGTTTTCGCCGCCTTCTCCGTCGCCTCCCGCAGCTGCCGTCGGGCCTCCGCCGCCCGGTCCCGCGCCTGAGCCAACTGACGCGTCAGCAAGGGCGCCGCCGCCAAATCCCCGTCGCTTGGCCGCAGCTCCGCCAACATATCCGCAGGCACGCCGAGCCGCTGCGCCAGATCTGCGCGCCGATCCGCCAGCTGCTGGCGCTCCGCCCCAAGCTCCGCCGCGGCGCGGCGCGCGCCGCGCGCATCGGCGGCAAGATCCCAGAGCGCTTCGATCGCCGCCGCTTCGGCCAACTCGGTCCCTGGCTCCGGCTCAACCTCAAGCTCCGCGCGGGCGGCGTCGGCCCGTCGCGCCGCCGCCTCCGCATTGCGTCGCGCTTCGATATGCGCATCAAGCGCCGTTTGCGCGGCCTCAACCAGCGCCGGATCCGGAGCCTCGCCCAACGCCGCAAGCGCCGCGCGCAGCCGATCGATCTCCGGCGCCACCTTCGCCGCCTCCACCACACGCTTGTCGCGCGCGCGGGTTTTATCAAGCTCCAGCAGCTTATCCGCCGCAGCTTCCCGACGCCCCGTCGCGCTTTTCAGCGCCGCCTTCGCCGCGGCCAGCGCCGGCTTGGTCAGAGCGCGCTCTCTAACGTCTCTCTGCGCCGCCGTCCGACGCTCCAGCGCTGCGTAAAATGCGCGGTCCCCCTTCTTCCGCGCGCCGAAAATCCCATCCGCCGCGTCGTCAAACGCCTGGCGCCGGTGATGAATGTCGCCCAACGCAGCGCCAGCGCTCAGCAAGCTTTCGCCCAGCGCGCCGCCGCTACGCAGCAGCTCCTCGCCGCCGCGCCGCAGACGCTCCGCGTCCAGTGCGAACAGCTGCTCAAACCCGTCCCGCTCAATCGGCCCCAGGAACGGCTCCAGCGCCGCCGCAGGCAGCGGCTCATCCGCAGCGGAGCGCAGTGTTCCGGCCTTGCGCTTCACACGCTGAAAATGCAGCGTCTGAACCGTTCCCGCCAACTCAGCTTCAACTTCTGCGCCGATCCGCAACTTATTATATTCAAAGCGAAAGTTTGCGTATGGCGCGTTCTGCTTAAAACCGAACAATAAATCGGACATCGCCTGCAACAATGTCGACTTACCCGCTTCGTTCGCCCCATAAATGACCGTCAACGGCCGCGTCGCGTCGATTTCCAACGCAACATCCTCAAAATGCCCGAACCGGGACAGTTCAATCCGGCGAAAACGCATCACTCTCGTCCCTGCCCGGCCAAAATCCGCTCGGCCGCCGCTTTCAGCAAAACCTCGGGCGCGAAGCGGGGATCTTCCGCCGCCAGAACGCCCCCCGCCTTCGATCGGATCAGATCGAACTCCGCCTGCACCGCCTCTAGAATCGCCGCGTCGCACGCAGCCTCTTGCATCAGCGCCGCCGCTTCCGCCGCCAGCCCCGCCGTTGCAGCGCCCCCCGGCGCGGTCTCAATGCGTACAGCTTCAACCGCGATGCGATCATCGATCTGCAGCGCCAAACGCGCCGCCTTCTCCAGCAACGCGGTTTGCCCGCGCCGGCGCAGAAGCGCGTCCGCCGCCCCTGCGCCCTGATAGCGCAGCCGTATGATTGCAAAACGGCCGTCCGCCGCCGCCTGCGCCTCTGTCAACGCCGCCAGCGTCGCTTGCTCCAGCGCCGCCTCCAGCCGCGCCTCCCCGAGCGCGCTGATATCGACCGCCGCCGCCGCCCATCGCGCTCGATCACAGATAATCCGCTCAAAATCCGTGACTGCGCCGTCCTCAACCGTGACCAGCGCACAGCCCTTCGCGCCGCTCTCTCTTGGGTTCCGGCCCTGCAAACAGCCGGGAAAGACGACATATGGCGCTGTAGAGACCACTTCAGGCGTATGAACATGCCCAAGCGCCCAATATTGATAGCCGGTCGCCGTCAGATCCCCGAGCGCGCAGGGCGCATAGGTCGACGCCCCCTCCCGACCATCTAGGCTGGTGTGCAAAACGCCGATTTCAAAGCGCCCCGGCTGGGCCTGCGGATAGCCCCGCGCGAAATTCTCCGGCGCTGCGCGCTCCGGAAAGCTGCGGCCATGAAGGGCGACATTCAGCTCAGGGATCTCAAAGCTTTGCACCTTGCGCGTGCTGAAACGCTTGAGCCGATCCGCGTTCGGCAGCTCCTCCGCCGCTGGCCCGTAATCGTGATTGCCAAGCAACCAATAGACGTCCACCCCGGCGCGCCAGAGCGGCGCCAACCGCTCCGCGGTCGCAAAGCTCTCCCGTAAGTCGGGCGTATGGCGATCAAACAAATCGCCGGCGATGATGACGAAGGCGACCTGACGCTCCAGCGCGGTGCGCACCGCATGCTCCAACGCGTCCAGGCACGCATCCGCCATTTCCGCCGCCGCCGCTTCGGAGCGACGCGCCAACCCCGCGAAACGCCCGCCGATATGCGCATCCGCAATATGAAGAAACTGAAACCGCATCACCCGCCCATCACAAAACAGAACGAGAACATAAGCCACCGACGACTGCGGTTCAAGCCGCGAGGTTCACCGCTCACGCACCGTCGAGCGGCTTGATCGGCTCAGAATAGCGTCGCAGCGCCGGAACGGACGCCAGCTCGCGCTCCGGCCAACGCACCGCGGTCAACCGACCGCCAAAACAGCAGCCCGAATCCACGCAAATCGTCTCATTCCGCCAGTGATTTCGGAGGGTCGGCGTATGGCCATAAACCACCGCCGTCTCGGCCCGATAATGCTCGGCCCAATCCAGCCGCACCGGCAAACCGAACGCATCCCGCTCGCCGGTGATATCGCCAAACATCGCAAATTTGCGCACCGATTTGCCGGCGCGGCCGTGCATATGCGCCTTCAACCCCGCATGGGCGACGATCAGGGCCCCGCCGTCAAACCATAGATGGTCCGGGCGTTCGGACATAAACTGGCGCACTTTCTCGCGAAATTGATCCGAACAACTCAGCAGCTCCTGCTCGGTTTCAGCCAGACCATGGTTGCGCGTCACATTCGCCCCATCCAGCATCCGCATCAGCTTATGGTCATGATTGCCGATCACGGCATGGGCGACGCCATCCTTCACCATGCCCATCGCCAGCCGCAACGCGTCGACATTGCGCGGTCCGCGATCAACCAGATCGCCGACGAATATTGCGCGCCGCCCCGCCGGCGGCTCAGCATGGATCAGCGTCTCGCCCTTCCGAAACGCCTTCACCCGCCACCCAAGTTCGGTCAGCAGCGCGACCAGCTCATCATAGCATCCGTGCACATCGCCGATAATGTCGAACGGGCCGCGTTCATCACGCCGATCACACTGGAGCGGCGCGCGGCGCAGACGTGGCGGCGCGCCCTCCAACCGATGAAACAGCGAGACGCCTGGCGGCGCGGCGGCCCCGGCAAGCAACAGAGCCGCAACCGGCGCATGTTTCGTCCGCGCTGCGCGCAACGCATCCTGCAGCGCTTTGTCTTTCGCTGAAAGCGCGACCACCGCAGGAAGCCGCTGCTTCAAGCGCGTCTCCGCCGCAACCACGCGCGCTTCCGGCTCAGGCGCCAAACACAGCTCATCCGCCGGAAAGAGGCGACGCGCCAGCGCATCAGCCTCGGCGCGGTCAAACGTTTCAGGAAACAGAATAAGGGCGAGGGCGAAATCCGGGATCTCAAACGATCCACCCGCCCGTCGTGGAGCGCCGCCAGGCGCTGTGGAGCCGTCGCCCGAACGGCCGCCATCAATGTTACCCTCTTCACGCATCGCCAGCTGCTTACACTGAAAGCGGCGCCAGGCAAAGCGCGCGCGACGAAGCTCGGCGCGTTTCAAGCGCGGCGCCGGGGCGGGCCGCGCACTTTTCAGGCGTCAGGCGCTCAGCTGCTTCGGAGGCTTAGCTTCCTTCGCCTCAGGCTTCGCCGATACGGAGGAAGGCGCGGGCAGCGCGGCCGGCTGCGCCCGCTCGGGCCGAATCGCCGGCGACTTATGCGTTGGCGTCACATATGCCGACGGGCCCGAGGCGCCATTTAGCTTCGCCGTCGGCTCAGCGGCCTCGCTCACCACCGTCGCCTCCTCAACGTCGCTCACCGCGCGCGCCTTCGGCGTATCCTCGGCAGCCGCATCACGTTGCGATTCGGAAACCTCGGGCTTCTCAGCCTCCGTTTCATCCGCCGAATCGTTGCGCTTTGGCGCCGCTTCGGAGCCTGGCGCCGGCAGGGCGAGGAACGCAGATACGCCCGCAACTTCGCGGAACAGCGAATCGAACCGATCCGCGATCTTATCCAGATCGAAATCTGCTTCAGCTTTCGCCCGGTTGGCCTGCCCCATACGCGACCGCAGATCGAAATCTGAGATAATCAATTCGGCTGCAGCGGCCATACCACTCTCATCGCCGCGCGGGCGGATGAATAGCCGGTTTGGCTCCGCAACAGTTTCCATTACATCGTCGCTCTCCAGCCCAACGATTGGCGTCGCCGAAGCCATCGCCGCCAGCAAGCCCGAAGCGTCACGCTGCTTCTCGCCGGTTGAGACATAGAGATCCATTTCGCTAAAGATATTTGCACAGCCTGGCGCCGCGCCGACAAACCGAACGCGATCCGCCACGCCGGCCGTCTCCGCTTCACGGATCAGCGCCTCTTTTTCCGGACCTTCCCCTAGAATGACGGCGTCAACATTCCGGCCGCGCTCCCCCAGCGTCGCGGTCAGGCGGATCAAGCGATCGAAGCGACGGCTCCGGATCAGCGGGCCCGCCGCGCCCAAGGTCAGCGGCTCATGGGTCGAGACAGCATCCCGGGCTGGGAAAAGCTCTAGATCTACGCCCAAAGGGATATGGCGGACTTGATCCTTCGCCGCGCCCCAAACGCTTGTGTAGCTCGCTTC
Organism: Neomegalonema sp.; assembly: GCA_022760355.1. Lineage (GTDB taxonomy): Bacteria > Pseudomonadota > Alphaproteobacteria > Rhodobacterales > Rhodobacteraceae > JALEGB01. The sequence continues at coordinate 17,048 of JALEGB010000034.1, read as the reverse complement.
GATTTCACGCGTCGGCGCCACATAGGCGCGATTGCGGCCCGGAAATGCGCGGCGACGGCTCCAGGCGCGCTTCGCGTCCGCATCGTCCAGCTGCTCGTCCCGACCAAAGACATCCTCAAAATGGACCTGGGGCACGGCGCCAGGACCACGGTTCACCATCAACCACTCAATCGCTTCCCAGTTCGACGTGACCAATAAGTGCGGCCGTTCCGCGGTGATAACCTTGCGGAAGTTCCACATATTCTTGATCGAAACGCCGCCGCGTTTCGCGCCGGGAAGATCAACACGCCGCCAACGGACGCTTTCAGGGATCAGGCCTTGAGCCTCGAAATCGCCTGACATCGAGCCAATGACATGCTCATACTCGTCGCCGAGACGCCCTACGATCGACGCAAAGCGCCGCGCCGGCGCATCCAGCCCAAAGCTGGAGAAAATCCACAAAAGTTTCATAGCAGGCTTGCTCATGGTCGTCCCATCATCCCTCTCGACCCGTGCGGCGGACAACCGCGCAACAGGCCGCAACCTCTCCAATTCCAGACGCCGCCGAGCTCAAATGTCGGCTCGATTCGCAGACGGCGACGACGCCCCTCCATCGATGGGCGCGACGGGGACTAAATTAGGGTGAATTCTTAACAACCTGCTTAAGCATTCGATAATCTGGCCCTTTGGCGGGCTCATCCTGGCCTTTTTTGAGCGGTGGCGGCGAAAAGACCGCGGTGGCGGGAGTGTTTACGCGGTTCCGACGTCGAGACCCAGATCAAGAACCCGCGCGGAATGAGTCAGCGCGCCAGCGGAGATATAGTCGACGCCGCTTTCCGCAATCGCCGCAACCGTCTCCAACCGCACCCCGCCAGAGGCCTCCAGCGCTGCGCGAGCGCCTCCGGCCCGATCTCGGCGACGCACCGCTTCCGTCAACAATTCCGGCGACATATTGTCGAGCAAGATCGCATGCGCGCCGCCCTCCGCCAGCGCTTCATCGAGCTGCTCAAGCCGATCAACTTCGATCTCAATCGCCAGCAAATGGCCCGCCGCAGCCTTTGCGCCCCGCAAAGCCTCCCGCACGCCGCCGGCGACAGCGATATGGTTGTCCTTGATCAGGATCGCGTCATCGAGGCCGAAACGGTGGTTGGATCCACCGCCGAGACGCACCGCCTGTTTCTCCAGCGACCGCAGCCCGGGCGTGGTCTTGCGCGTATCGGCGATCCGCGCCGAGGTGTGCGCCACCGCGTCGACCATTGCTTTTGTCAAGCTGGCGACGCCGGAAAGGCGGCCGGCGAAATTGAGCGCCACCCGCTCCGCCGCCAGGATAGATCGCGCCGAACCAACGATGCGCATTAACACATCGCCCGGCGCGATACCGGCGCCATCGACGACGCGGTGGTCAATCTTTAGCCGCGGATCGATCAGCTCGAACGTTAACGCCGCGCAGTCGAGCCCAGCGGCGACGCCAACCTCCCGCGCCCGCAGCTCCGCCGTCATCTCCGCACTTTCTGCGATAACCGCATTCGACGTGACGTCCCCGGCGCGGCCAAGATCCTCCAGCAGCGCGGCGCGAATGATCGGCTCAATGAGCAAGCGTGGCAGGGCTGCAGTCATGGTCATTCCAATCTCGTCTGCGCCAGCGGCGCGCAAAGGGGTGGCCGACGCGCCCGGGCGACGCGCGACGTCCATCGCTTCTTATTCCGTTCTATCCGACATGCTCAGCCCGCAACGCCTCAGCTTCGGCCCAGCTGATCCGGCTGCGCGTCGCCAGCTCGGGGCGCGCGGTCGGGAAGTCAACCCGGTAATGGCCGCCGCGGCTTTCCTTCCGGCGCAGCGCCGACGCGACAACAATCGTCGCCGCGACAGTCATGTTGAGGTAGGATCGGGACACGCCAATCGCCTCCCGCTCCAACCGACCGATCTCCGCCAGCGCCCGCCCCAAGCGCGGCGCATCGCGTTCGACGCCGCACAGCTCGCTCATCGTCCGCCGCAACGCCGCGACGGCTTCGAGCTTGAGGAGCTTGCCCTCCTCCCCCCAACGCAAACGCGGCTCCGGCAGCTCAATCTCTCCGCCGGGCGGCTTCAACGCCAAGGCGCTCAAGCGACTATCCATATCTTGCGCCGCGCGGGCGCCGAACACCAGCGCCTCCAACAACCCGTTGGAAGCGAGCCGATTGGCGCCGTGCAAGCCAGTCGACGCCGCTTCGCCCGCCACCCACAATCCGGCCAAGCTTGAACGCGCATTTCGATCAGCGGCGACTCCGCCCATGTGATAGTGAGCCGCAGGCGCAACTGGAATCGGCTGGGTTGTCGGATCGACGCCGGCCGCCCGGCACGCCGCCGCGACAGTCGGAAAGGCGGCGTCAAACCGCGCCCCCAGCGCCGTGCGCGCATCGAGAAACGCGCCAGCGCCGCTAGACACTTGCCGGAATACTGCGCGCGCGACCACATCGCGCGGCGCCAGCTCCGCATCAGGATGAATTTCCGTCATAAATCGCCGTCCCGCCCCGTCGATGAGCAGCGCGCCTTCGCCGCGCAGGGCTTCGGACGCCAGCGGCGATGGGTCAAGGCCGACATTCAGCGCGGTTGGGTGGAACTGGACGAACTCCGCATCCGCGATCTCCGCCCCCGCGCGCGCAGCCATGCCGACAGCCTGCCCGCGCACCCGGGCGGGATTGGTGGTCACGTTATAGAGGCCGCCCAAGCCACCAGCGGCCAACAGCGTCGCTTCGGCGCGAAAGATCAGCGGGCTGGAATAGCGATCGCCCGCACGCCGGCACACCACCGCCCGAACGCGGCCATCCTCGACCGCGAGATCAACCGCAATAACGCCTTCGACGACGCGAATGGACGGCGTCGCCTCAGCTGCGGCGATCAAGGCGTTCATAATTGCGCGCCCCGCCCCATCGCCGCCGACGCGCACAACCCGCGCCACCCGATGCGCGGCCTCCCGCGAGAGCGCAAAGCCGCCATCATCCGCGCGATCAAAGGGCGCTCCCAGCCGCGCCAGATCCTCAATGATCCCGGGCGCGCTTTCCGCCACAAGCGTTGCAATATCCGGATCAACCGATCCGGCCCCCGCGCGGATCGTGTCTTCAGCATGTAGCTCGGCCCGATCATCGCGCCCGACAGCCGCCGCCACTCCCCCCTGCGCCCAAGCGGAGGAAGCGCCGCGCCCAAGCGGCTCAGGCGAGATAAGGGTGACTGGCCGCGGCGCCATCTTGAGCGCTGCAAACAGGCCAGCGACGCCCGCGCCGACAATCAGCGCGCCGCCAGTATTAAAGAGCGTATCAGAGGTCATAACGCTCCCTCTACCATGAGACGCGGCGCGGATGTCGAGCTTTGCGCGCACAAGGCCGAGCGCGCTATCCTTTTGCTTTCTCGCTAATCGCAATCATCCGCTCGACCGCATGGCGGGCCCCGTCGATCACCGCCGGATCGACCGTGACCTCCTCCTCACCCGAATGGAGGCTCCATAGAATGCTTTCGAGCGTGATGCGCTTCATATGCGGGCAAAGGTTGCAGGGGCGCACAAATTCCGTCTCAGGCAGTTCGGCGGCGACGTTGTCGGACATCGAGCATTCAGTGACCATCACCACCTTTTCAGGACGGTGATCCTTCACCCACTTGATCATGCCCGCCGTCGAGCCCCAAAAATCGGCCTCTTCCAGCACTTCAGGCGGACATTCAGGATGGGCGATCACCTTTACGCCAGGATGCCCCTCGCGATAAGCGCGCAGCTCCTCAGCCGTAAAGCGCTCATGCACCATGCAGGACCCCTCCCACCACACAACGCGCTTGTTCGTCGTCTTGGCGATGTTCCGCGCCAGATAGCCGTCCGGCGTCATAATCACCGTGTCGGAGTCCATCGCGTCTACGATCTGCTTCGCATTGGATGACGTGCAGCATACGTCAGAGGCCGCCTTCACCGCCGCGGAGGTGTTCACATAGGTCACCACGGGCGCGCCTGGATATTGCGCGCGCATCGCTTCGATATCTTCCGGCTTGATGCCTTCGGACAAGGAACAGCCCGCCCGACTGTCGGGGATCAGCACTCTCTTTTCAGGGCTCAGGATTTTTGACGTCTCCGCCATGAAATGCACGCCGCACTGAACAATTGCGCCGGCTTTCACCCGGCTGGCCTCAATTGCAAGCTGCAGGCTGTCGCCCGAGAAATCGCTGACGCAGTGATAAATTTCTGGCGTCATATAATTATGCGCCAGGATCACAGCGTCCCTCTCTCGCTTCAGCTTGTTAATCGCGCGCACATAGGGCGCATGCCGCATCCAGTCGGGCGCCGGGATCACCGACGCGACGCGCGCATACAGCTCTTCGGTCTCAGCCGCCGCGGCGGCCGACGGCGCCAGATCATATGCGTCGGCGAGCTCGGCGCGCGCCTGCGCCAGAGGGGTGATCGCATTCATCATCAGAGGCGGACGAAGGGTCGGCGCGCCGCCAGCGCGATTCGGGCTGGTGGTTTCGAGCATTGTTAAGAGTTCCTCCGCCATAAAGGCCACGAGCAAAGATGATTCGGCCCAGCTCTCTCGTCGCTGACTATAGTTGACGCTGCCGCTTCTCGCGCAACGCGAATAACAGCGATTTTCTATAGAGTAGAGGCTCCTGCGACGACTTCAAGACGTCAGCGTCCGGCAAAAATTTACCAAATGTCAATAAGATCGGCCGACAAGTGAACAGAGGCCACGTTAACGCGCGGCGTCGCTTCGGCGCAAGAGCGAGCGATTCGCATATGCGACGAAGTCTAAGCAAGTCGGAGTTGCTCGAAAGGAAACTCGATGCCGAGCGCCGTAGCCACCACAGAGCGCGCAAGCCGCTCTATCTCAATGTCCCGCATTCTGCGCTTGGCGTCCTCCGCGGTGGTCGCCTTTGCCGCCGCCTACCGCAACGTCGCCTTCGCGGGCCCGGCGGCCAGCCCGGCGAAAACACCGGCTGATCCCTCGACATACACCGCCCCTTACGACGAGGGATGCGCCGGCGCAGCCTACCGCGCGGATGTGAAGTGTATTGTGGTCCGCATGGATCACCTGCGCCGCCTGCCGTTCGCCCGCCCGATCGGGACGTTGATGGTCGGAAATCCGGCGATCGCCGATGTGACGCTCATCCGCGCCAATGAGGCCGTCATCACCGCTAAGTCCGTTGGCGCGACCAACATGATCCTGCTTGACGACAAAGGCGAAGTAATCGCCGATCTGGAAATCGTCGTGCACGAACCCGCGCGACGGCGCGTGATCATGCGGCGGGGCCCGACTGAGGTTGCTAGCTATCAATGCGCGCCGCGTTGCGAACGCTCCTTGAGCCTGAATGACAGCCCGACCGCCTACAGCGCGCTTGCTGGGAAAATCTCGAGCGAAGCGGCAATGAGTACAGACGCCGCCGGCGCCCGAAAGAAAGCCGCGCCGCACCGCATCGCGCCGAGCCCGTCAAAGCTGTCGACCAGCAGAATCTCCAACAGGTAAATTATTGGCTCTTGGCTGCTCTGACGCCATCTATGCCGCGGAGATCAGCGGCATGGTCTGTCGTGGAGAATCTTGGCGAACGCCCGCAATAAGCGCAGCCGCCGTCCCGTTTCGCTGTAGCGTCAAATCACGCCAAGCCAGCGTCTCGCGGCTCTAAAGATGCGCGCCGACCAAATATTAATCAAAAATCTTATTTGTATAGATTTCAAACAACAGCTTGCGACACCTATCCGCGACAGGCGCCCCCCCAACAGTTCCCCCTAAATTTGGGCATTTGTTTCACATAAGGAAACGAACGTAGTGCCGCGGCCTCGATCCGGATGTCGGCGCCATCAGTGCAATCTGCGCCCCGACACCGAAACACCTCGCATCAGCGTCGCATTCGCAAGCGAATCACCGTCCCCAAAATATCAATGATCCCAACATCTCATCACGTTATCCAGCCGTTATCTAACAAAAAAAATAACTAATCGTTAGCCCAGCTTGCTGACAATACCCCGAATTATGGGATTTATCTTCACTCAAACACATATTCGGCGGAAAAGAGCGAGAGGTGCGACAATCTGTCCAAAGCACATGCGAAATTGACTTCATTTTCTTTTGGACCTTGGCGACGTTTTTATGTCTATACTCCAGTGCACGCTTGTACCGCACCTTACAAGCGTGTTCCTTGCGCTTCGGCGCGGGGCCGCCGCGCGCATGCCTCCCCCCTCAATCTGGTTGTGCGCGGCGGATCCCCCCCTCCCCCTAAATTTCACGACTGTGGCGTCACGCGCTCGCATCGAAGCTCGATGAACGAGAATGATACGTGTCAAACGTCGCAAACCGAGCGCAGTTTATCTATACAAATTTAACAGCGCTCCGAGCTGACGGTGGCGGGCGGGCGCGCAAAGAGAGCGCCCCCGCGCTTCACCGGGTGCGACCTCTCCACTGAGCCCATTTCGCGGCTGCGCGGTTAGTCTAGTATGAGAAAAGAGCCCTATCTCCGCACCTAGCGGCAACTTAGAATGAGCAGGCACGTGCCCAAGCAAGATGACGCCAGCGTGTTCACCGCGCTCCTGGACGCGATTGACCACGGCGAGTTTCCACCAGGATCGCGCCTGATTGAGACCGAGCTCGCTGAGCGTTTTCAGGTCAGCCGCACACCAATTCGCGAAGCGCTCAATCGCCTTGAATCAATCGGCGTCGCAACGCGGGATGGACGACGCGGCGTAACCGTCGCGATGCTTGACCATGATCAACTTGGCGAGCTGTACGATCTTCGCGAAGTGCTGGAAGGGTTCGCCGCAAGGCTCGCAGCCCGACGCGCCTCCCCCCCCGAAATCGCCGTGCTGCGCGAGCTGGTCACGACTGACGCCGAACTGGCCGCGAACGATGCGCCGACACAGGAGCTGGCGCTGGCCAACAAACGCTTCCATCGTCTGCTCCATCAAGCCTCGCACAATCGATACTTGCTCGACATGCTGGATCGCATGCGCCGCTCACTCGCTCTGCTCTCAGGCACATCGCTGGCCGCGCCGGGCCGGAGCGTCGACTCCGTCGATGAGCATGACGCGATCGTAAGCGCCATCGAAGCGAGGGATGAGGCGAGCGCCGAAGCTGCGGCGCGCCGTCATATCGTGAACGCGTATAAAACACGCCTTAGACAAGGGATCGACAAGCCGCGCTAACCGACGCGCGCCCCACAGAAAGCGGCAGCAGAGACACAGCATGGTGCATAAACGCAGCATCCCTGTTGCGCCCTTCGCGCTAATGATGGAAAAGCGGATCGTCTCCGCCCGCAGCCGAAAGGGGGAGGGGGCGTACCGCGAACGAAGACGATCCTCCGCGCAACGCAAGCGCTGCGCGTCTCGTGAGCACGCCCTTCTTAACGCTGCGGCGGCAGACCGAGCGTCAGAGAAAGCTGCGCGCATATTCCATATGTCCAATCGCGGACCGAGAAACGCGCCAATCCGATCGGCCGCTCCAGCTTTATACGTGTTGACGCATCCCACTCCGTCGATTCGTATATAAGCAGATATAACATAGCATTCGAGCCGCAAGCTGCGTAAACTAATTTTGAAGGCCCGTCAGCTCGCCGGCTCGATATGGGACAAACCCCGCACCGGCCACACACCCGGCGCCTACTGCAGCGGGCTGCCAAAAGCGTAGATTTTATCCTGCGAACGCCCAACCGTAATTGCAAATCGCGCATTCGGCCCACTCATACGCGCCCAGACTTCGCGATCAAACGAAGGCTTGGCGACGACCGTGGGCTGAACCACGCCAAGATCGGTCTGCGCGCCTCGGTCATCTACAAGATACAGCCGCATTTGGTTGTCGCCATTTGGCCGATCACTCCCCGGCGGCGCAGCCCGATGAGCTGGCGGCGCAGCCCGATGAGCTGGCGGGGCGGCCCGACGGGCTGGCGGGGCCGTCGCTGCAGGCGCGGCCGCAATGTTGGAGCTTCCGCGAGAAGCCCCAATCTCCACCGATTGCGACTTCGCCACCGCGACCGGCGCTTTCGCGGCGGCGCCAGGCAGTGAGATCGCGTGAAAAGTCCCGCGCTTCGGCGAGAAAATGACCAGCACTTTGCGTCCATCGGCAGCCGGATCAAACGAAGCCACAAACACCCCATCCGCACGCGCTGCGATCGGCGCCGGGGCAGGCGCCTTTGGCGTCCCCGGCGGCGTAGGCGCGGCGGCCAAGAAGAACGTTGAGGCGTAGGCGACGCCTGCCGCAGCGGCCGTCGAGCGCCAGAACGGCGCGCTGGCCCATAGACGCTGCAGGAGCGGCTGACGCTTCCGAGTCGCGCCCCCCATCTCCGCATCCAGCATCCGGTCGAGGCCCACCTTGATCCATTGTGGCGGCGGCGTCGGCTCAGCATCGCTCTCGAAGGCCGCGAAGCGGTCCCGCCACGCGCCCACGCGCCGCCGGAAAGCTGGATCACGCGCCGCGCGCGCCTCCAAGCTCGCCCGCTCGGCTTCATCGATCACCCCAAGCGCCAGCTCTGCGGCCAAGGCCTCATCTAGATCTGCAGCTTCGGATCGATCCGATCGGTTATTTTTTCCCGCCCATGTCATTCGTCTAGGTACTCTCTCAGCCGCTTAAGGCTGCGCCTCAGCCAGGTTCGGACCGTATTAACCGGCGCGCCCTGCTCCTCAGCGAGCTCCTTATAGCTCTTTCCCTCCAAATACGCGCCGCGCACAAGCGCCGCGCGCTCCGGTTCAAGCTTACTCAAGCAGCGCTCAAGATAGGCGCGCTCAGAGCCCCTAATTGCGGCTTCCTCTGGCGTTGTCGGCGCCAGCAACGAGCCCAAAGTCTCAATTTCTTCGGCCTGGGCGGCCTTCACAGCCTCCGCCGCCCGGCGCGATCGCAGACGGTCGATTGAATGATGTCGCGCCACGGCGAGCAGCCACGCCATCGCGCCAACCTCAGTCGCCTGATACTGATCCGCAGAGCGCCAGACTTTGACGTATATTTCCTGCAGCGCTTCCTCAGCTTCCGCCCTGTTCTTTAGGATACGTAACGTAACGCTAAAAAGTTTCGCGGAACTCTCAGCATAGAGCGCGTCGAACGCGGCGCGGTCACGCCGCGCAACGCGCTTGATCAAATCGGAAAGAGGATCTGCGGCGGCGGCGCGCCCGTCGCGAGGCGCAGGGACCTCGCGAAATTTACGCAACGCCGCCATTGTATCAGCCCTTGCTCGACGAAATCGAACAGGTGGTGGTTTGACGGAAAATCACCGTTTTGCCGCCAAACGGCATCCGCGCAATAATGCTGGAGTAAACGCGCAAGCCGGTTTCGATGTCATACGCCTCTTGAACACGCTGTGTGATCCGCAGCTTGTCCTTCGTAGATTTCAACCGAATGGTGCCTTTGAAGACAATGACCTTCCGGCCGCCCGTTTCGCTTTGCCCGGCGACGAGCGCGCCGCCGGTAACTTCCGGCTTCTCCTTCGACCCGCCCATCGCGGCGAACATCTGACCAAAGATTTTCGCCAGCTCGTCATTGTCGAACATGCTGTCGCCTTGGCCAAAGGCGCGGCGGTGCAGCCGCAGCTCCGGCAACTGTGCGATGACCGCTGCGATCAGCTTTTTCTCATCCGCCGTTGCGCCGCCGGCCATCGTCGCCTTTTCGAGCGTGACCTCGCCGGCCTCAGACAGCAGCACGGAAATCTCGAACGCGCTTTTCTTGCCGTCGATCAGCTTCACCCGCGTCTTATCGTCCGCCGCTTCGACCGCAAGCCGATATTTTCCTGGCGGCGGCGCGGTCACGGGCGCGCCCTCGATCGCCTGAACATCCGTGCAATCGGCGTAGGAGCCAGGGCTCAGCCGAATCGATACTTTCTCAGTCAGCGGCGCAGGCTTGCTCAATGGCGGCGTGAAGCTTGGCTTCGTCTGCGCGCCAGCAGGCGCGACAGCGGCCACGAGTGAAAGCGTCACAGACGCGACGGCGGACAACAGCGAGGCGCGGGTCATTCAATTTCTCCCTAGCATATTTCGCCGAACGCTACGCGCTGCCCAAACAGTCGCCGGCGAAAACGGCGATTGTGGGACAGAACGCGCCTCGAACGGACGGTCAATTGTGCTTACGCATTTCGCACGACCGCGTCACGCTCCTACTTAGACGCGCCGCCGCACATTTTGAGGGAGCCTCGACATTGTTAACCCTTGACTGGCGCGCGCAATCCTATAGGCCACTAGATGTAGGTTTGACCGCTGAATGTTGGGGCGCTCACCCGATTTTGCCCCCAAGTTCCGCATTAAAGGCTGAGGGCCCGCGCATGATCACCGCCATCGCGAACCGCAAGGGCGGCGTCGGCAAGACGACCGTCACCTGTATGCTCGCCCATGTTTTCGCCACTGAAGGACGACGCGTCCTGGTAATCGACTTTGACAGCCAGGCCAACGCCTCCATGCTTCTGCTCGGCGTTGAACGACACAATGAAGCGAAAGAAGCCGGCATTACCGTCGATAAGTTTCTGCTCAACGGGCTGCTGGCCGGCCAAGCGCTCGACTATTTTGTGCTCGACGACGCGGGCGATGTTCGCGCCAGCCGCGCAAGAGAAAAATCCAGCCTGTCCGTCGTCGCGTCGCTCGACGCGCTAGAAGCCGCAGAGGACGACGCCAAGCTCGCCCTTTCGCGCGAGGCGGCCAGCTATGACGACTTCCAGAACCGGATCTCAAACGTCCTGGGCGCGGAGATCCGCCGGATTGCCGCTGATTATGAGCATGTTCTCATCGACTGCCCGCCCAGCATCTCGGCTGCGATGATCGCCGCCATTCGCGTCGCCGATCATGTGGTCGTTCCCTATGTGCCGGACCATCTGGCGATGAACGGCGTCACCCGCGTGGTCTCGGAGATGTTCGACATCCGGCAGGAAGAGAACAAAAAACGCTTCCATGATGTGGTGAAGATCCGCCGCCATGAGCGGGCGCTGCGCTACCATACGCTGCCGAACATGGCGCCGAACACCGAGGTCGCCCGCGGCGCAATTGAGGAAATTGCGCGCCACCACCCGCAGTTCAACATGATGGTTCCGCGCAGCGCCGCGATCGCCGACGCCTTTCGCTGGCGCTCCGAGCCTGTGACGATGACGGAGAAATATGGCGCCGAGGGCCGCAAAGCCGCCGAATCGCTGTATCGTGAATTGAGCGCCGTAGAACGGATGGTGGCGTAACGCGCCCGCCGCCCAAGGGCGCTCAAAAAGATCGAAACGACACCGTCAAAACTCGCGGCATACGCGCACAACAAGTTGGCGTCGACACACGACAGCTGTACCATATGCCGCGAAGGAGGACTGCATCATGTCGGAGACCGATCGTGGACTGGAAGCTCGCGGCGCCATTTCCGCCGAGAGCTTACTGCGCAGGATTTTCGACATCGTCGCTGATGAGGCGGCGAGAAACCCTGAACTGATGATGCGGTTGACGCAGGAAATCGCTTCCGCCGGTGAGATCAAAGCGCCCGCGAAACCGAAGCCCCGCCCGCGTCGCGCCGTGAAAGCCGTCAAGAAAGCCGAGCCCGAAGCGGATGCGGCCGAGGACGAGTTGGCGAACTTCAACCCGATCGCAATGGCGGCCGAGCAGGGCGCCGACGCGCTGCGCGATCATCTGCGCTTCGTCCGCCGCAAGGACCCGCTCGCGCGCATCGCGAAGCGGTTTGCACTCGATGTCCCCAGCACGGTCTTGAAGAAGAAGGCGAGCCTTCCGGATATGGTCGAGGCGATCGTCAAAGCATGCGAACGGCGGCGGCGCGAGCAGGAGCTGTCAGGCGGGTAACCGCCAAGCGCGCATTCCGCCCCTCACAACAGGATATCGCAGGAGGGGGCCCAACCTCTCGGGCCCCGCTCTAATTGCTGGCGCGCCCACTCCACGCGCTGGCGCGCCTACTCCATGCGCGCCGTTTCGATCCAGGCCAATGCGCCGGTCAAGCCGATCAGCGAGAACTCGATATCCTGGAAATTGCCTTTTTTATCATAGAACTGCAGCCGGATCCGGCCGCCAGCTTTCATCTTCTCAACCAGAGTCCCGCCAGCTGCGCTTTTGGAGAAGAAATAGTCGTTCAGCACCCGTGGATTTCGGGTCCAACCCGCCTCTTTGTAGGGCGGCAGGTCTGCAACCTTCCGCCCATCGATCAGGACCGTAATCGTTGAGGTTTCGTCGACATACGCCGCTACGCCGGTAAACATGATCTCATACGCCGCATCCTCAGCGGGCGACGCGACACGCAGAATATGGTCCGCATCGACCCCCGCAGCCCCCGGCCCAGCGCCATTATACGCCAGCACGCTGCAGTATCCGCCAGGCCGGCAGGCGGCCAGCCAGTCGCGAAAATACGCACGCTGCTCGCCATACTTGGTGTGCAGCTTGGTCGGCCCATCCTGCGCCATCGCGCCCAGCGGCGACGCGGCTAATCCGCAGACCGCCACCAGGGCGGCGACTGAAAAAGGCGCGACAGCGCGGCATAAAGCTCCAAACATCAACTCATCCTCCAAATCTCGCATCAATTAGCCGCGCTCCCGCAGGCGGGCCGCCGACACTCCCCCTATCAATCAATGGCGCCGGGCAAGATTGCGGCGAACCGCCGCGCAGACTGGGAGATCGCGCCGGGTCGGAAAAATATCCTTTTCGCCTGATGAAAGAACCGCGCCGCCTTACACGCGCCGTTAACCAGTGCAGCCGATCTTCGACGCCATCCAAGCTTATCAGGCGACAGGAGGCGGCGATATGGCCGGCAAATCTTACGCGATCCTCGGCGGCGGCGGCTCGTTCGGCATCCACGCAGCGCTCCATCTGCTGGATCGCGCCGACCCGACCAAGGTTATTGGGATTGGCCGCAATCCACTGCGCGCGGAGCCTTTCTCCCTCGGTATTGAGCGGCGAGAGAACTACCGCTATTTCGCGCGCCATCTCACCTATGAGATGGATCTGCTGCTGGAGCTGCTCGATCAGGAGAAACCCCAAGTCATCGTGAACTTCGCGGCCCAAGGCGAAGGCGCAGCGTCCTGGAAGCATTCATGGCGCTTCTTTGAGACCAACTCGATGGCTCTGGCGAAGCTTTCCGAAGAGCTGATGAAACGCGACTGGCTGGAGCATTTCATTCAGATCGGCACCTCGGAGATGTATGGCTCCGTTGACGGGCCAGCGAGCGAAGATACGCCGATCAAGCCCTCCTCCCCCTACGCCGCCTCAAAAGTCGCGTTTGACATGTACCTGTCGTCCGTCGCGAAGTTTCTGAGCTTCCCGATGACCGTCATCCGCCCCTGTAACTGCTACTGCCCCGGCCAATTGCTGCACCGGGTCATCCCGAAGGCGGTATTGTTTGGGCTGACTGGGCGCAAATTGCCGCTTCATGGCGGCGGGCGCGCTGAAAAATCCTACATGCACGCCGCAGATCTCGGGAATGCGATCCGTCTGATCGCTGAGCGCGGGCCGCAGAAGCTGAGCGACGGCGGCGAGATTTTCAACGCGGGCCCAGATAAGCCAACCTCGATCCGCGAGGTTGTCGAGCGCGTGGCGGACGCGCTGGATCTGCCGTTTGACGGCCTGTGTCAAATGGCCGACGAGCGCCTAGGACAAGACAGCCGCTATTGGCTCGACAGCCGCCGCCTTCATGAGGCGACGGGCTGGCGGCCGGAAATCGGATGGGACCAGGGCTTGGCCGACATGGTCGCCTGGGGCCGAAAATACCTCAACCAAATCAAAGATGTAGAGACAGGGTATACGCTGCGCGGCTAGCCGAGCAGTTGATACTCTGGGGAAGGAACGCTTCATATGACTGCAATGCCAGCTCTTGCGCAGCCGCAAATCGATCCGACGCTCGCCCCCTACTGGGCCTACGCTGCAGACTTCGCCGACGCAGCGCCCGATGAGCGGCCGCTCGACGGGTTTGATGCGGATTTCGCAGCTCAGCGCTGTAAAGCTTATCGCCAGCGCATCCTCGACATCAGCCAGCAGGTGTCGGCGCTCCATGTCGCGCCAGCCTTCTCCTGCGTCGAGATCGTTGACCTCGTGTACAATGATCTCATGCGGTTCGGCCCAGGCCGCACTGCGGCCGATATCGGGCCGGATGTGTTCCTGATGTCCAAAGGCCATGGCTGCATGATCCAATATGCGATCCTAGAGGATCGCGGCGTGCTGGATCGTGAAGACTTGGACGCCTATTGCCGCCCGGACGGCCGCCTCGGCGCGCATCCGGATTACGGCACGCCCGGCATCGCCGCCGCGACCGGATCACTCGGCCACGGGATGGGCTTGGCCGTTGGCATGGCGCAGGCCGAGAAGATGCAGCAGAGCGACAGCCGCGTCTTCCTCGTGCTGTCTGACGGTGAGTGCCAGGAAGGCTCCACCTGGGAAGCCGCGATGATGGCCGGCAATCTTGGCCTCGAAAATCTCGTTGCATTTGTTGACTGCAATGACTGGTCCGGACTGGAACGGATGAGCGAAGCCCACCGCGCCTTCCATCCGCTGCGCGAAAAATTCGCCGCCTTTGGCTGGGAAGCCGTCGACGCGCCAGGCCATGACGCCGAAGCAATCCGCGAGAAAGTGCTGAATCGCGAGGGCGGCAAGCCCTTCGTCGTCATATGCCGAACGGTCAAAGGCCGGGGCGTCGAGTTCATGGAGAACGCGCCGATCTGGCATTACCGTTCACCAAATCCGGCCGAATACAGCACCGCCATTCACGGGCTGACGGAAATACGGAACTGATCGTCCCAGCGCCTTTCGCGGTCGTCATCGCGCGGCCGCGAAGGGCGCAGGGGCCGTAGGAGAAAACGCCATGCGCAACTGCTTTGCCGACGTGTTCTACGACCTTGCAAAAGCCGATCCCCGGCTCTGCGTTGTCGTGGCCGACATTTCCCCCGCGGGATCTATTGCGAAATTTCGCAACGAGTTTCCCGACCGCTTCCTGAATACCGGCGTGGCCGAACAGGCAATGATCGGCATGGCTGCCGGCATGGCGCAGCGCGGGCTGCGGCCATTCGCCTATACAATCGCCACCTTTGCGCTCTACCGCCCCTTTGAGTTTATTCGCGACGACCTCGCCTATCAGAATCTGCCGGTTACGGTGGTTGGCGTCGGCGGCGGCGTCACCTACTCTACGCTCGGCGCCACGCACCATGCGATGGAAGATATCGCCATCGCGACCGCCGTTCCCAATCTTTCCGTGATCGCCCCATGCGATCCCGCGGAGGCCGCCGCCGCGACGCGTTGGTGTGCGGAACAGACGGGCGGTCCAGTCTATCTGCGCCTGGGCAAAGCTGGCGAGCCGTCCTTAACGGACACCGCCGCCCCATGGGAGTTTGGCAAGATCCGGCGTCTCACGGGCGGCCTTGCGCCGGAGGTTGCCGGCGGAGATGTCGCGATTTTCGGATATGGTCCAGTGCTGCAGCTTGGCTTCGACCTGAAAGAACGGCTGGCCGCGCGTGGCGAGAAAGCGACCATTTACTCCTGCCACACCCTCAAACCATTTGATGAGGCCGGCGCGATCGCCGCCCTGCGCGCGCATGACCGCGCCATCGTCATTGAGGAGACGACGCCGACCGGCTCCCTCGGCCGTATGCTGAAGGCGCTCGCCTACGAGCATCGCATCCTAACCCCGATCGAGGCGTTCAGCTTGAAGGATGAGTTCATCCACCTTTACGGCCCGCATCAAGACCTTCTGGCCGCCCACGGACTGACTGTGGAAGCGATGGAGCGTCGGTTGGGCGTATAACGAGATGGCGGCGGCTCACATTCAGCCGCCCCTCAAGGCGCAGAGCCTAAGTAAATAACGCAATTATGATTTATTTTTTATTGACTTTATAGAAAAACATAACGCGGCGCGGGCCAATGTTGTTTATACGCCCAAATTCGGCTCTCGCAAGACAAAACTATATCTTCGAATAAACAGGAACAGAACTCCTGCTTTCATTCAATAGTTATAGAATTTCAGGCCAAGCCGGCACTGAATAAACTCCAATCAATACATATAAATCGTTTCAATCTTATCGCACACTTTGTCGCGCATAGTCTAAAAATAAACCCGAATTATTACTCATACCCACAATTCACAAAAAATAAAATTGATTTAGATCAAAAATTGCAATAACGCAACAGAATCCATCGACTCAACCAGCGAAACCAACTTCGACTCAACCAAGAGACCTCTATTAAATACAATTTTAACTGCAAAAATATCAGTTGACCGCACCAATTACTCACAAAGCGGTGCGGCCTCTCGCATCGTCAACAAACCATCGGAGGTAAACATGTCCCTGCGTTTGACCGCAGTCGCTTCCTTCGCGCTGGGTCTCGCCCTGGCGCACAGCTCCGCCCTCGCCGAAGACAAAAAAGAAAAATGCTTCGACAAAGGTACGCTGAGCTACATCGATTGCCCAACCGAAGCCGCGCCCGTCGCCGAGCCTGCGCCGGAGCCAGTTGCGGAAGATGCTTACTCGGGCCGTTGGCTCGTACGGATGCGCGCGATCGGCGTCCTGCCGCAGGTAGATCAGAAATTCGACGGCGCGCTGCTCGGAACCGAGGTCGACATCGACAACTCATTCGTCCCAGAGCTCGATATCACCTACTTCTTCACCAAGAATTTCGCCATCGAGCTGATCCTGGCGACCACGCCGCATGATCTGAAGACCGGCGCCGGCACGGATCTCGGCTCCGTATGGCTGCTGCCGCCAACCCTGACCGCGCAATACCACTTCGATCTGATCGATGGCGTGAAGCCGTATGTCGGCGCAGGCGTCAACTACACCTTCTTCTACGGCGCAGACGCCGGCTCGTTGAAGGTCGAATATGAAGATAGCTTCGGCTTCGCTCTGCAAGCTGGCGTTGACTTCGAAATCGGCGACGGCTGGTACCTGAACGCTGATGTCAAAAAGCTGTTCTTGAGCACGGACATCAAGGTCAAATCGCTTGCTGGCGCAGTGGTTGACACTGGCGAAGTCGAAATCAACCCTTGGATTGTCGGCATCGGCCTCGGCCTCCGCTTCTAATACATGCCGCCGCTGAGGCCGCGCTGCGCGGCCTCAGCCCTTTAGGGTGGGAACTCATAAATCTGGTCGTCGCCAGCCCGTCAAACGCGCTTTTGGGGCAGGAAGCGGCGCGAGGGCGGTGT